>NZ_JPES01000001.1:0-39326 GCF_000730175.1 Haloferax sp. ATB1
ATCTGATGTTCAAACGACTATATCGTGCCCATGAGAAACGCTTCTGTCGCGAGCGTCGAAACGACTTCGCGACCTTCAACCGAACCGGCAGCCTGGCTTCCCCGGTGTCGAATCTCTGTATCCACGAGGTGAAGACACGATGAGTCTGATAACCGTTGCCGACATTGCGCACGACGACCTCGCGCTGACGCCGACGATTCAGTCGGAGGCCGCGAGCGAGATAGACGTTATCTCTCAATCCGCGACCGACCCCGAGACCGGCCTGTTTTTCTTCGTCGTGGAGTGCGCAGACGTGTCGGTGTTCGAATCGGCGCTGGAGGTCGACCACACCGTCAGCGACTGGCAGCTCGTCTCCGAGCGGGAGGAGTCCGCGGTGTATCGCATCGGACACACGCCGGATACGATCCTCCTCTCGCCTATCATCACGGAACTCGGCGGGCTCATGCTCGACGCGTGTAGCAACGACACGGCGGGCTGGCGGGTCCGGATCCAACTCTCGGACCGCGAGGCGCTTTCGGAGCTGTGGGAGTACTGCGAGTCGAACGATATCTCCTTCGAGCTGAACCGGATGTTCCGACAGGACGGCTGGATGAACGGCGAGCCGAGCAAGCTGACCGACGCCCAGCGCGATGCGCTCGTCGCCGCCTACGAACACGGCTACTTCGAGGAGCCCCGAGAGGCGGCGCTAGACGACCTTTCGGAGGTTCTCGACATCTCGCCGACGGCCGTCAGCGGACGCATCAGGCGGGGGACCGCGGAGCTGGTCGAGTCGATTCTCCTCGACGAGTGACCGGGTGACACCCCGAAAAAAGTCGGGAGTTAGACCACGAGGACGTAGTCGTCCCGCGGTTCGTAGATTTCGCCGCTCATCCGCAGGTCGCGGACGGCATCGAGCGTTTCCCCGATGGCGACGCCGTTGTCTGCGAGCGCCGCGGCGAGTCGTCCGAGTTCGACGCCATCCGGGTGGTTATCGCCGAGTTCGGTGAGTGCCGTTTTCACGTCGCCGCTCCCGACGTCGGCGTCGAACGCGACGCGCTCCCACTCGACGTCGTGGCCGGTGACGTTCGCGTGTCGCCGATACAGTTCGACGGCGTCGTTCGGCTCCGTGACGGAGACGTGGAGGTCGCACGCCGGGCAGGTGACGACGCCGGCGCGTGGTTTTTCGGCTAGTTTGGCATCCTCGTTGTCAGGCATTGTAAGCGTCCTGTGCGAGGCGGTGCAGTTTGTGGACGGTGTGTTCGTTCGGGCCGAGCTGTGCCTGCCCGAGCGCGCCGGACGTGAGCCCCTCGTACTGCCGCTCGACGAGCTCGAAGTCCTCCTCTTGGAGCTGGCGGCTCGTCTGGACGAACTCCTCTTCTTCGTCCGAGAGGTCGGCGTCGCGGAAGTAGTAGTCCGCGATGAGCTGGAAGCGCCCCTCGTCGATTGGGTCGATGATGTACGTGCCGTAGCCGTCGGCGGTGCCGTACATGTTGACCGTGAAGTTCGGCCAGAAGTAGTAGAACTTGGCCTCGTGTTCGGGGTGGATGCGCATCTCGTCGTCGACGTCCTCTTTGTGCTTGTAGTGAAGCACCCAGTGGTAGTCGTTGACTTCGAGTTCGGACTCCATGAGTTCGAGCCCCTGCACCCAGTCTTGGTGGTTCGCCTGACAGTGGTCGCACTCCGAGTAGTTCCCGCTGAACGTCTTCCAGTTGCACTCGACCTCGGAGACGTACCGCCGGGCGTGTTCGTACTCGCCGAGCGGCAGGTCTTCGAGTTCCGTCTTCATCGACCCTGCCTGTTCGGCCAGCGAGAGGCTCGGTTCGTCCTCGAAGTTGACGAACACGAGCGGCCCGATGGCGTCCGTGTTGACCTCCATGAGCCGTTTTCTTCGGGGTCGAGCTCGCCGACGGCGTCGTCGTCGAGGTCGGGGTTCAGACTCGCCTCCTCGAAGCTCTTCGGGGTGCTCTGGAGCGACCCGTCGAGTTCGTACGCCCAGAGGTGGTACGGGCAGGTGATTCGACTCAGGCTTCCGGGGTCGGTCATCGGCGTCTCGTCGAGCATCTTCGACCCGCGGTGGGCACAGACGTTGTAGAACGCCCGAACGTCGCCGTCGCCGTCGCGGGTGACGATTATCTGCTTGTCGCCGATGGTCCGCGTGAAGTAGTCGCCCGCGTCCGGGATGTGGGTCTCGTGACCCGCGTAGACCCAGTACTGACCGAACACTTTCTCCTTTTCCATCTCGTGAACCTCCGGGTCGGTGAAGTACCTCGCCGGGAGCGCGTTCGTTTCCGCGGTGATGTCGGCACTTACTGCACCGATTTCGTCACGACCGTTGTTCCACCGTGTCATGGGAGGAAGAAACACACATCCGATGAAAAGGATTCGTCGGGAATAGTTGAGCCGTATAAGTGGCGGTGGATATCCGCGAGCGGTCGGCGTTCGGCCGCCAGCACCGATATCGACGGATCAGGCGTCGTCTCCCTGAAAAAGGGGCTCCGTGATACAGGTCAAGAGTGAAGGGGGGACGTTCCGAACCGCCGGACACCATGAGTGTCCGTGACAACCAATACGACGTCGCCGTCGTCGGGGTCGGCGGGATGGGGAGCGCGACCGCGTACCACCTCGCCGACCGCGGCCTCGACGTCGTCGGTCTCGAACGCTACGACATCCCCCACTCGCAGGGGTCCTCGCACGGTATCACGCGCATCATCCGGCGCGCGTACTACGAACACCCCTCGTACGTCCCGCTCATCGAGCGGGCGTACGACCTCTGGGACGACCTCGCCGAGGAGACCGGCCGCGATGTCATCCACCGAACCGGCTCCATCGACGCCGGGCCGGTCGACAACGACGTGTTCGCGGGTTCGAAACGCTCCTGCGAGGAACACGACATCCCCCACGAGGTGCTGACCGGCGCGGAGGTCAACGAGCGGTTCCCCGGCTACGAACTCCCAGAGGAGTACCGCGCGGTCTATCAGGAAGACGGCGGGTTCGTCGTCCCCGAGCAGGCGATTATCGCGCACACCGAGGCCGCACAAGCACGGGGTGCCGAGATTCGCGCGCGCGAGCGGGTCGAAGACTGGGCGGAGACGAACGACGGCGGGGTGCGCGTCCGCACCGACCGGGGGGTCTACGTCGCGGACGCGCTCGTGCTCGCCGCGGGCGCGTGGAACTACAAACTCGCCGACGCCCTCGACGGGCTTGCGGTCCCCGAGCGACAGGCGCTCGCGTGGTTCCAGCCCGAGTCGCCGGCGACGTTCGCGCCCGAGGAGTTCCCCGTCTGGAACCTCAGCGTCCCCGAGGGCCGGTTCTACGGGTTCCCGGTCCACGACGTGCCGGGGTTCAAACTCGGCAAGTACCACCACCGAGACGAGGATGTCGACCCCGACGACTTCGACCGCGAGCCGAACCGCGCCGACGAGGCGATACTCCGGGACGTCACGGAGAAGTACTTCCCGGAGGCCGCGGGGCCGACGATGTCGCTCGCGACGTGCATGTTCACGAACTCGCCGGACGAACACTTCATCCTCGACACGCTGCCGGACCACCCGCAGGTCGCCGTGGGTGCCGGCTTTTCGGGACACGGCTTCAAGTTCGCCAGCGTCATCGGCGAAATCCTCGCCGACCTCGTCGTCGACGGCGAGAGCGACCTGCCGCTCGACATGTTCTCGCTCGACCGGTTCGAGTGACGACGGGCGGTCGCGATTGCCGCTCGTCAACCGATCTGACGATATAATTTTCGTAACTGTTCCTCTTTTGCGTATAAATGCCACTGTTATCCAAGCCGACTTGTTATGATGTGTAATACCGATGGGATGGTTGAATCGTGAGGGGTGTGGTCCTGTGTCATGGTCAGAGTGGACGCGTCGAAGTCGACGCGGGCCGTCTCTCGACGGTGACACCGGGTGGCCCCAAAGCGGGGACAGCGATATGAACGAACACGAATTCAGGCGACGGTTATCAACGGAGGCTGTATCGAATGGCGAATAGCAACGATTCGACCGACCGGTCGACGAACGACTTACAGGCGGACGTATTCTACCCCGAGACGGAGCGCGAACCCGGCGACGGAAACATCCAGCGGTGGGGGCTCGACATCCATCCTGTCGTCTTCCCAGCCGCGCTCTTGGTAATCGGCGTCTTCGTCGCGGCGACGCTCATTCTCGGCGAGCAGGCGGCGAGCGTCTACTCGGCCGTCAGGGGCTTTTTCGAGGGTAACTTCGGGTGGTTCTTCCTCCTGTCGGTGAACCTCTTTATCGTGGTCTTGGCGTACTTCGCGCTGAGTAAGTACGGAAAGATAACGCTCGGCGGTGTCGAGGCCGAAAAGGAGTTCAGCGACTTCTCGTGGATGGCGATGCTGTTCAGCGCGGGCATGGGCATCGGGCTCATGTTCTACAGCGTCTCGGAGCCGCTGTACTACTTCACCAACGTCCCCGGCTTCTTCGACGCCGAGGCCGGGTCCGGCGCTGCGGGCATCGCCGCGATGACGCAGACGTTCTTCCATTGGGGATTCCACCCGTGGGCCATCTACGGTCTCGTGGGATTGGGGCTCGCGTTCTTCTCGTTCAACAGGGGGCTTCCGCTCACTTTCCGGTCGATTTTCTGGCCGCTCCTCGGCGAGCGAATCTACGGCTGGCCGGGCCACCTCATCGACCTCGTGTCGGTGTTCGCGACGCTGTTCGGCCTCGCCACGTCGCTCGGCCTCGGCGTCGCACAGATAAACACGGGCCTGTCGTACATCCTCGGCGAGAGCATGCTCGGCGTCCTGAGCCTTCCGAACAACACGGGGATGCAGATCGGGCTCATCGCCGTGATTACTCTCATCGCCACCGCCTCCGTCGCGGCCGGCCTCGAAGACGGTATCCGGCGTCTGAGCACGCTGAACGTCTTTCTGATGTTCGTCCTGTTGGCGTTCGTGCTCGTCGCCGGCGCGACGATGAGCATCTTCGGCGCGTGGGTGCAGGGCCTCGGGAACTACTTCAGCGACTTCCTCTCGCTCGCGTTCTTCACCGGGACGCTCGGCGACGGCGCGTCAACCGTCAACGGCTGGACGGTGTTCTACTGGGCGTGGTGGATTGCCTGGTCACCGTTCGTCGGTATGTTCGTCGCGCGCATCTCGAAGGGGCGGACGGTCCGCGAGTTCGTCTTCGGCGTGTTCGTCCTGCCGTCGCTGTTCTCGACGGTTTGGCTCTCGGCGTTCGGCGGGAGCGCGCTGTTCAACTCGCTTCAGGGTAACGGCGCGGTCCTCGCGACCTACGGCGAGGCCGGACAGACGGTCGCGATGTTCGCGCTCCTCGAACAGTTCCCGTTCAGCGCCGTCACGGGACTGCTCGCCGTGACGCTCGTGGTGACGTTCTTCGTGACCTCCTCCGACTCGGGGTCGCTCGTCGTCGACCACCTCACGTCGGGCGGCAAGCACGACGTGCCGCGGACCCAACGCATCTTTTGGGCGGTCGTCGAGGGTCTCGTCGCGGCGCTTCTCCTCTACGGCGGCGGCCTCGGCGCGCTCCAGACCGCGGCCATCGCGACGGGGTTCCCGTTCGCCGTCGTCCTCGTCGTCATGTGCTACACGGTCTATCTCGGTCTCGACAAGGAGTACGAACTCCTGCAGTCCGAGGAGTTCGCCGAGCGAATCGAGAACTTGTCGGACGAGGACATCGACATCGACGTCGGTCGCTCTCGGACGTCGGTCGTGACCAACGTCCAAGAGAACCCCAGCACGACGGACGACTGACGACGGGGTCACCGAACCGATGACTCGATGCTATCGATGAACGCGCTCGCTGTCGTTTCGGCGGCGTTCGCGGTTCTCCTTTTCGTCGTTGCGCTGTTCGCGATGACGGTCGGTGAGCTACGGGGCGCGGGTCTCGCGTTCCTGAGCGCCAGCCTCGTCATCTACCTCAGAGAGAAGTACCTCGTCGGCGAGTGACGCTCGTCGGCGAACGCTCCCCGTTGGCGAACGCTGCTCGTCGGCGCTCTCTCCTCGTGCAAACGACGCTCGCCCCGTGGCGAGACCCGGCTCTCACCACCCCCCGGTACGTATACACCTCAGATAGTGGACCCGGAGAGATATCCGGGGGCCGCGGTCACTACTGTTTGGTATATGAGCACATGGAATACGTTTCCCGAACGCGCCGGAACGGTCGTTGTCGGGGCCGGGTGTGTCGGTTGTAGCGCGGCGTATCACCTCGCCGAGTCGGGTCGCGAAGACGTCGTCGTCCTCGACCGGGGGCCGCTGTTCGAGACGGGAGGTTCGACCTCTCACGCTCCCGGACTCGTGTTCCAGACGGCCGGGAACAAGCTGATGACGGAGATGGCGTCGTACACGCGCGACCTCTACGACGGGTTCGGTGACTTCCGGACGTGCGGTGGCATCGAAGTCGCCTACTCCGAAGCGCGCTGGGACTTCCTCAAACGCAAGCGCGAGTGGGGACAGTCCTACGGCATCGACGAGGGCGAACTCCTCACGCCCGAAGAGGTCGAAGCGCGCGTTCCACAGATAAACCCTGACGTCATCTACGGCGGGTACTACGTCCCGTCGGACGGGAAGGCTGACGCCGTCAGCGCCGCCGAATCGATGGCGGAGGAGGCGCGCGAGGTCGGTGTCGAGTTCTACGGCCACACCGAGGTCACGGACATCGACATCTCTGACGGCAGTATCGACGCGGTCGACACCGAGCACGGCCGAATCGAGGCCGACGAGGTGCTCGTCGCCACGAACATCTGGGGGCCGCTGTTCGGCGAGATGGTCGGCACGGACATCCCGCTCGTTCCCTGCGCGCACCAGTATCTCGTCTCCGACGAACTGGACGAACTCGAAGGCGCAGAGCGCGAAATCGAACAGCCGCTCCTCCGGCATCAGGACCACTCGCTGTACTACCGCCAGCACGGCGAGCGCTACGGTATCGGCTCGTACAACCACGAGTCGCTCCTCGTCGACCCGGCGGATATCTACGGTCCCGATAAGCTCGACGACCTCGGACTCGAATACCCGTCGCTCCGCGAGTTCACGGAGGAACACTTCTACGAGAACACCCACCCGGACCACGACCGGTCGGCCTTCGACGCCGCCAGCGAACTCGTCCCCGGCTTCGAGGACTGCGAGTGGACTTCCGCCATCAACGGCATGTTCTCGTTCACGCCCGACGGCATGCCCATCCTCGGACCGGACGAGGACACGGACGGACTCTGGTGGGCGCTCGCCGTCTGGGTCACGCAGTCCGGCGGCGCGGGCGACATCGTCGCTAGCTGGATGGAAGACGGAACGCCGCGGCTCAACGGCTCCCGAGTCAACGCTTCCGGCGCGCACGTCTCCCGGTTCCAATCGCACACGGGCAGTCGAGAGTACACCTACGGGCGCGGCGCACAGCAGTACCGCGAGGTGTACCAGCTCATCCACCCGCGCGAACAGCCGGACGGACAGCGGGCCCTCCGCCGGAGCCCGTTTTACGACCGGCAGGCCGACCTCGGCGCGGAGTTCTACGACAGCGACGGCTGGGAGGTCCCACAGTGGTACGAGTCCAACGAGACACTCCTCGAAACGTACGACGTTCCGGACCGTCCCGACTGGCTCTCACAGAACTGGTCGAAGGTCCACGGCGCGGAACACCAGCACCTCCGCGAGAAGGTCGGCATGGTCGATATGACGACCTTCACACCCATCGAAGTGACGGGGCCGGGCGCGCTGGAGTTCCTGCAGGGACTCCTGACGAACGATATGGACGTCACGCCGGGTCGGATGCGCTACTCGGCGATGCTCAACGAAGACGGCGGCGTGCTCGCCGACCTGACGGTCGCCCGCCTCGGAGACGAACGGTTCGTGCTGTTCACCGGGGGCGGAAGCTCGGCGACGCTCCACTCGCGCTGGGTCAAAGAGCACGCGCCCGACGACGGCTCCGTCGACGTGACCGCGCACGTTTCCAGTCGGACCGGCATCGGCGTCTTCGGACCTGACTCCCGGAAGGTGCTTTCGGACCTCGTCGAGGCCGACCTCTCGAACGACGAGTTCCCGTTCTACTCCGCACAGGAGACCTACCTCGGAAGCATCCCCGTGACCATGCTTCGACTCTCGTACGCCGGCGAACTCGGCTGGGAAATCTACGCCCCGACCGAGTACGGGAGCCAGCTCTGGGACGCGATTCGGGAGGCCGGCGAGGAGTACGACATCGCGCCCGTCGGCTGGGCCGCGCTCGACTCGACGAGCATGGAGAAAGGATTCCGTCTCTGGGGGACGGACCTCACGCCCGAGCACAACCCGTACGAGGCCGGCATCGGCTTCGCGGTCGACCTCGACACCGACTTCGTCGGGAAGGCGGCGCTCGTGGAGGACAAAAACGACGACAGCCCGAGCGACCGAATCGTCCCGATAACGCTCGACGAGGAGGAAGCCGTCGTCGACGCGGGCCACCCGGTGTTCGCCGATGGCGAGGTCGTCGGCTACTGTTGTCGGGCGGACTACGGCTACACTATCGACGCCGGCATCGCATACGCGTACCTCCCCGAGCAGTACGCCAGTTCGGGGCAGGACGTCGAAATTCGGTACGAGGGCGACGCCTATCCCGCGACGGTCCGGTCGGGGCCGCTTTTCGACGCCGACCGCGACAAGATGATTCGGTGAGAACCGGCTCCCCTCGCGTCACCGCCTCCGTTTCCCTCTGAATCGTCGGCCCCGTCGAACCCCTCCGTCGCCGCTACCTATTGTGGCTGTGCTGATGTCGGGATGCGTGGAACTCACACACTAGTGTTACACTACTCTAGCGCTGTCACGGTCGGTGCGCTCCCGCTGTCATTCCGTACGTGTTCTGTCCGGCGCTAAGGAGTTTGACAGAGACGGATTATCCGAATTATTCAGAACTCTCGTCGTCGTCGACGCCGCGCTGTTCGAGGACGCGTTCGACGATTTCTTCGGGGTGTTCGGTGGCCACGTCGAGCGCGGCGTTGTGGAGTTCGCTCTTCGTGACGCCCTTGAGCCCATGGTCGCGGGTTAGGTCCCGTTCCACGTCGTAGGTGATGATGTCGTCGAACTCGTCGGCGACCGCTTCGAGCACGTAGAGCGCCTTGTGGACGGTCTCATCGAACTCGAACGCGGGGCGCTCTCGGGGGTCGACTTCTTCGAGAGACTCCGGTTCTGGCTCCGCTTCCGATTCGGCCGCGGCGTCGGTGTCGGCACTCTCGGGCTCCGGTTCAGGCTCGGGGTCCGACGCGGACTCCTCACCCCCCATCGCGGCGTCGAGGTCGCCGAAGGGGTCTTCGCTCATCGGGACACCTCACCTTCTTCGACGATTTGTGCGAGTTCGTCGTAGCACGCCAACTGGTCGCAGGTGCTGTCGTAGTCCCGAAGCGGCATGTGCTCTCGAATCGACGCGTCGATGGCCGAGCGGTGTCGAATTCCCGGCTTCGGCAGGTCGCCGTCCCATTCGCCGTCGTCGATGGCCTCGAACACCTCCGGGTCGGTGTACGCGAAGTTCGGGAGCTTTGAGGCGATATTCGGCTTCGAGACGAGCGCCTCCACGAGCCGTCTCGTCGGGCGGTCGTGGTCGATTCGGTCCCGGAGGTCGGTCGGCACGACGGCGAGGATTTTGAGGTCGAAGTGCTCTCGCGCGGGCGTGATGAGTCGGTTGACGGTTTTCTCGAGCCCCGAGAGCGCACCCGACTCGGGTCGCATCGGTAAGACGAGATTCTGCGTGGCGTACAGCGCGTTGTCGTTGAGCTTCCCGCGCGCCGCGGGGCAGTCCACGACGACGTAGTCGTAGTCGTCGCCGAGAAGCGGGTCGATGACGCGCTGTTTGAGCCGCGCCGACCCCATCATCACGCCGCCGAGATCCGACTCGACCTGCTCGATGCGGTCGTTCGACGGGAGGAGGTCGATTTCGAAGTCGGTCTCCAAGATGAGCTCTCGCGGCTCCAACTCGGCGTCGTCGAGGAGCACGTCACCGAGATGCGCTTCCGAGTAGAACTCCTCGCCGAACCCGAGGCCCGTCGTGGTGTGTCCGTTCGGGTCGAGGTCCACGAGCAGTACGTCGCTTCCCCGGTGTGCGAGCTCGCGGGCGAGGTTGATGGAGGTCGTCGACTTGCCGATACCGCCTTTGAGGAGACAGACGCTGACTGCACGTGACATGATGGGGATATCCGTGATAGCGAGATTCTCGGCACAGTTGAAATAATTATGGTTACTCTCGCTCTTTGGGCAATCCAAATTATCCAAATATTCCAAATTATTTAAACTATTTTTTATCGACTCGATTCGCGCTCTCACCTCGACTGGCGGCCCGAATTGTCACCGGCAGTAGCTATTTGGACCCGTTGTGTGCAGGTACGTTCGTGACAGATTGGTTGCCCGGTCGAGGGCTGCGCGCCCCGGAACTCTCGTCGCAGACGGTGACGCTCGCGGTCGCCGCCGCCTTGCTCCTCGCAGTCGTCGGGCTCCACCCCGTCTCCGTCCTTCCGGTCCGGTCGCAGTACGCGCTTTCGGTTTTCGTCGTCGCGCTCCTACTTTGGTTGACGAAGCCGGTTCCGTACGCGATTTCGAGTCTTGCCTGCGTCTCCCTGTTGTACGCCCTCGGCGTCGTGGACTCCTTCGAGGCCGCGGTGAGTGGCTTCACCTCCTCGCTCGTGTACTTCCTCCTCGTGTTGTTACTCCTCGGCAACGCGGTCCGGTCAGTGGGGTTGGACACCCGGTTAGCGAACCGACTGCTGTCCCCGGACAGCACCCCTCGTGGGGCGTTTCGTTCCATCGCCCGGAACGTGCTCGTACTGGCGCTGTTCATGCCGTCGGCGATGGCCCGTGCGGTCGCGTTCATCCCCATCGTCGAGGAGGTGACCGAGGAGTTCGACCTCCCGTCGGGAAGCGGGTTCGAGCGCGCGTCGTTCCTCCTCTTGGGTCACATCAACCCCATCGCGTCGATGGCGCTCATGACCGGCGGCGGGATGGCGCTCGTCACCTCTGGCATCCTCGCGACGAGCGTCCGACCGCTCTCGTGGGTCGAGTGGGCGGTCTTGATGATTCCGCCGACAGTGGTTCTCTACGTACTCGCCGCCGCGGCCGCCGGTCTCTTCAACGCCGTCGATGCCGACTCGACTGTCGACCCCGGGAAGCCGGGGATTGCGGACGCGTCCTCCGACGGCGAGTTGACTCGCGAGCAGGGATTCGTCGCGGTGGTGATGGCCGGGACCGTCCTCGCGTGGGTCGTCGGTTCGTTCGTCGGCCTCCCCGAGATTCTCCCGGCGGTCGTCGCGGTCACCGTCCTCGCGCTCCCGGGAGTCGACGTTATCGACGCCGACGACGTCAAGGGTCTCAGCTGGGGCGTCCTCTTTCTCATCGGCGCGACGCTGTCGATTCTGGACGCCTTGGAAGCGACCCAAACCATCGCGCTCGTCGTCGACCTCCTCGCGCAGTTCGTCCCGTTCGAGGCGTTCGGCCACTGGCAACTCGTCGGACTGCTCCTCGGGTTCGCGGTCGCCGTTCGCGTGCTCTTTTCGACCGGGTCGGCCGCCATCGTGGTGATTCTCCCCATCGTGCTGCGGTTCGCGGAGACGTTCGGCGTGACGCGGCTCTATCTCGGACTCGCGGTCCTCCTGGTGGTGGGGTCGACCACGATTCTCCCGTTCAACACGACCGCCGTGCTCGTCTCGCTCGACCGCGGCCCGCTGACGAATCGGGACGTGACGCTGTTCGGGTTCGTGACGATGGGCCTGTCGCTCGTCGTCGTGACTCTCTCGTGGCTCTTCTACTGGCCGCTCGTCGCCTGATTCGGCGGCCGCCCCACCGCCCCGTCCGCGTTCGGCCCGGTATCGCTGCCCGTTGCGGCAACAACCACCTGGCTATTTGTAGGTGAACGGTATCTGCCCGGTACGGGTGAGTTCGCATCTTACGTGTTGAGTTTACGACGGCTCCGACCGGCGTCATGTCGAAGATAGATCGCCGCCTGCGAGACGCCCGGAGCATCGAGTTGGACAACGCGTTTTACGTCGAGGACGGGACGTGGATCGAGTCGCTCACCATCGCCTCGAACGACCCCTTCGACGTGGAGTCCCTCCTCGCCGACATCTCGGGCGTGACCGTCTTCTACGACGAGGAGATTCCGACCGCCTCGACCGACGTGCAGATACGCCGAGTGACGATTCTCGCCAACGAGTCGTACCCGTTCATCCTCGGACTGGTGCTCAGACAGGAGACGATTCCGAACCGCATCGTCCTCCAAGACGGCGTCTTCGAGGTCGTTGCCACCGCCCAGGACTGGGACCACTTCAGGGAACTCGCCGACGAGATTCAGGAGACGCTCGGGGAGTTCGAACTCCGCTCCGTGACGCAGGACGAAGCTCCCGGTGAACCGCTCGATAGCGGCCGATTAAAGGAGGTGTTAATCTCCAAGCTGACCGACGACCAGCTCGCGGTTCTGGAGACGGCGTTCAACCACGGCTACTTCCACATTCCGCGAGAGACCTCTGAGACCGAACTCGCCGACGAACTGGGTATCGCTCAGTCCACGCTGAGCGAACGACTCCGGACCGCGGAGCGAAATTTGCTCGAACTCATCTACGGTCCGCGGCAGGAGTAGCTCACACCTTGATGGAGAATGTTGCCGCTTTTCACCGGGGTAGTATATAAAGAGCGATAGATATCGGGGCGTATCGGGAACAGCACCATGGAAGATACTCCATAACAAGCGGTCGCAATGTCGGAGAAAAATTGTGATAGTTCGGGTGTCGAACGTGGAACTGGCCTTACGCGACGCGACTACGTGGCGGCGACGGCGACCGCCCTCGGCGTGACCGGACTCGCGGGGTGTACCGGTGGCGGCGGCAACGGGAGCGGCGGGAGCGACGGCGGGTCGAGTCTCACCCCCGAGGTTCCGTCCGGAACCCCGGAGACGGTCGAGACGAAGTACTGGCGCGAGTGGGAGACCATCGACGCCGACGAACCGCCGCTCGACTACAGCGCGACCGCCGGCGCGGTGTTGGACCCCGTCCCGCTCGAATTCTCGAGCGAGGACGACCCGTGGATGCGGGAACACGCGCTCATGGTCCAGCGCGGGCTTGACGCCCTCGGCGTCGGGACGCAACTCAACGACCGACCGCTGAACCAACTGTACGCCCAGAGCTGGGACACGAAGGGACTCGAAGCAATCATCTCGATGAGTACCCACGGTCCGGACCCGCAACGCGGGCTGGACCCGAACCCGCTTTTGATGCGGCGGACCGAGACGAGCCTCTCGAACTACGACAACTACTACCACCCCGACCTGCAGGAGGTGCTGACGGAACAGAGTCGGGCGACCGACCGCACCGAGCGCGAGGAGCTCGTCGCCGAGGCGCAGCGCATCTTCAGCGAGGACGTGGGAGCGCTCATCACGCTGTTCCCCGATATCATCACCGCGGTCAACACGGAGCGCTGGAGCGGCTACGTCCAGACGCCGGGCAACGGGCCGACGAAGGACTCGTTCGTCTGGTCGGAGGTGAACCTGCAACCCCAGACCGACGACCGGACCTACATCAAGGGTGTCACTACCTCGATGAACTCGCTGAACCTCCCGTGGGCCGCCGGGGGCGCGGAGGCGAAGCGGCTGACGTTCATCTACGACGGCCTCTTCGACGCCACGCCGGACCTCGAAGTCGTCCCCGCGCTGGCGACCGGCGGCGGGTTCGTCGACGACACCACCGTCGAACTCACTCTTCGCGAGGGCGTCGAGTGGCACGACGGCGAGCCGTTCACCGCGGAGGACGTGAAGTTCACCGTCGAACTGTACAAGGAACACTCCTCGACCAGCCAGACGCCGTTCTACGAGCCGGTCGAGTCGGTCGAAGTGCTCGGCGACCACGAGGTTCGGTTCAATTTGAAGGGTCCCGACGCGGCGTTCATGACTCAGCGCGTCGTTCGCAGCGTCATCATTCCCAAGCACAAGTGGGAAGACGTGGAGAACCCGTCCCAGCACAACCCCGAGTCGCCCGTCGGCACCGGGCCGTTCACGTACGAGAACTGGGAGCAGGGAACCCGCTTCGAGGTGTCGAAAAACGAGGGCCACTGGATGTTCGACGACGACTGGCGGGCCGACGTGCTCGGCGACCAGGCCACGACCGGCGAGGGCGTCGAGCGCGTCATCTGGATAAACGTCGGCAACATCGACTCGATGATCGGCTCGCTACAGGGCGGCGAAATCGACGCCATCGGGACGACGCTCTCGAACTCGCAGGCCGACCGCGCCGCGAGCACCGCCGGCGTCGAGAAGATGACCTCGGGCAACTTCGCGCCGCTCGACACGAAGCTGATGTTCTCTTGTCCGCTCGTTCGCGACAAGGAGTTCCGCGTCGCCCTCGCCAAGTCGGTCGACACCGAGGGCTTCGCCACCGACGTGCTGCAGGACCGCGCGACCGTCCCGAGCGGGGAGAACCCGATCTCGGACCTCACACCGTGGCACACGTCAGATACCACCCACTACGAGTTCGATATCGACGGAGCGAAATCGAACCTCGAACGGGCCGGCTACACGTGGGACGACGACGGAAATCTCCGGTTCCCCAACGGGGACGCGTGGGCCGCCTTCGTCGAGCGCATCCAGCCCGGAAACATGCACCAACGCCGCGACGAACTCGGACAGGCGGACTTCTCGTGAGGTGACGAGCATGTCGAACACTACCCACTCGCGCCGTCGGGGGGCCCGACCATGAGCGAGTTCCAGCGCTTCCTCGCGAAGCGGCTCGCCATCTCCGTCGTGCTCACCCTCGTGGCCGTCTCGGTCATCTTCGTCGTCCTTCGGCTGCTTCCCGGGAGCCCGTTCGAGTCGCTCGTCACCGCGGGGAACCTGAGTCAGCAGCAAATCACCGAGATTCGAGCGATGTACGGCCTTGACCAGCCGATGTGGCGGCAGTACCTCAGCTACCTCCAGAGCATCCTGCTGTTCCAGTTCGGCTACTCCATCCTGCGGAGCCAGCCCGTCTGGGGGGTACTGGCCCCGCGGCTCGTCAACACGCTCATCCTGCTCGTCCCCGCGTTAGTGACGACGGCGGTCCTGAGTTCCCTGCTCGGGATGTACGTCGGCTGGAACCGCGGGAGCAAACTGGAGAAGCTCAGCATCATCGCCACGACGTTCCTCCGGTCGACGCCGGTGTTCATCACGGGCATCCTGTTCGTCATCATCTTCGCGTACAACCTCGAACTGGTGCCCGCCTTCGGGATGCGCTCTATCAGCGCCTCGCCGGAGGGCTACGTCGAGACGTTCGCCTCGCTCGACTTCCTGCACCACTACATCCTGCCGTTTACGGTGTCGGTGCTGTACTACAGCGGCGATTTCCTGCTGTTGGCGCGCAACGGCGTCGTCGAAAAGCGGGGCTCTGAGTTCCTCAAGCTCCACCGCGCGAAGGGGCTCTCGGAGATGCAGCAGCTCGCGCGGGCGGGTCGGAACTCCATGCTGCCGATTCTGACCTACTTCGCGCTGCGTCTCGGGATGATATTCCAGGGACTCATCCTGCTCGAAGTCGTCTTCGGCTGGCCCGGCATCGGCCGCGAACTCGTGCTCGCCATCCAACAGCAGGACTACCCGCTGGTGCAGGCGGCCGTGTTCATCATGGCGCTCGCGGTCATCGTGGCGAACCTCGTCGCCGACGTGCTGTACGCCTACTTCGACCCGACCGTCTCGACCAGCGGAGGTGGTGCCGCGTGAGCACCGAGACGAAGCCCGAAGCCGAACTGAAAAAGCGCGTCGAGGGGGTCGCAGAGACGCTCCGCGACCAGTTCACGTTCCTGCGGCGCGACCGCCTCGCGTTCGCGGGCGTCGTCATCGTCGCCGCGTTCGTCTTCCTCGGTCTCCTCGGGCCCGCGCTCGCCCCGCACGACCCCATCGAGCACACCGTCCGCGACGACACGGGTTCGATGCTGCGGCTGTCCGAACCGACCGGTGCGGCCCCATTCGGGACGACTGCCTACGGCAAAGACGTACTGAGCCAGTTCCTCGCCGGTGCGCAACCGACGTTCATCGTCGGACTGTTCGGCGGTATCGGGACCGGCGCGCTCGGCTTTCTCGTGGGGCTCGTCAGCGGGTACTACGGCGGCTGGGTCGACGAGGTCCTCATGCGTCTCACAGACCTTACGTTCTCCCTGCCGTTCACGCCGATGGCGCTGTTGCTCCTGACGTTCGTGACGCCGAGCGTCTGGCTCATGACGGGCATCATCGTCGCGTTCCTCTGGAAGATGCCCGCGCGCGTCGTCCGCTCCGAGGTCCTCTCCGTCAGAGAGCGCACCTTCGTGAAGTCGGCGCGCGCCAGCGGCGCGAGCGACCTGCGGACGATGCTCTACCACGTCGCGCCGAACGTGCTCCCCATCGGTTTCCTCTACACGGCCTACGGCATCGCGTGGGCCATCGCCGCGCAGGCCAGCCTGGCGTTCCTCGGATTCGGCGACCCGACCGTCACGAGTTGGGGTCGGATGCTCCGACAGGTGTTCGAATCGGGCAACATGCGCGTCGCTTGGTGGTGGGTGCTCCCGCCCGCACTCGGCATCGCGGCCATCACCACCTCGGTGTTCCTCATCGGACGCGCCTACGAAGAAGTCATCAACCCGGAGATTCAGACCGAACAATGAGCCTCCTCGACATCACAGACCTCACGGTCACGTACTCGACCGACAGCGGAACCGTCCACGCCGTCAACGACGTGTCGTTCAGCATCGACGAGGGCGTCAACTACGGCCTCGCCGGCGAATCCGGCTCGGGGAAATCGACGCTCGCCGAGGCCGTTCTCGGTCTCCTCCCCAGCAACGGCTCCGTCGAATCCGGCAGCATCGAATTCCAGGGCCGCGACCTGACCGGCCTCAGCGAGCGCGAGCGTCGCGACGTGCTCTGGGAGGACATCGCCTACATCCCCCAGAGCGCGATGGACTCGCTCGACCCGGTGATGTCCACCGGCGCGCAGATTCGGCAGGCGATTCAGACCCATCGGAACGTCACCGACGACAAGGCTCGCGCGCGAGTCCGAGAACTGTTCGAAATCGTCGGGCTCGACCCCGACCGCATCGACGACTACCCCCACGAGTTCTCCGGGGGGATGCGCCAGCGCGTGACCATCGCGATGGCGCTCGCGCTCGAACCTGACCTCATCATCGCCGACGAGCCGACCACGGGGCTCGACGTCATCGTCCAGGACAAGATTATCGACAAGATTCTGGAGATACAGGACCGGATGGACAGCTCGCTGCTGCTCATCACCCACGAAATCGGCGTCATCGCCGAGACGTGTGACGAGCTTTCGATACTCTACGGCGGGAAAGCCATGGAGCAGGGAAGCGTCGACAACGTCCTCGTGAACCCCACGAACCCCTACACGATGGGGCTGAAGAACTCCTTCCCGGAGATAGAGGAGGGCGACCAAGACCCCGTCTCGATTCCGGGGTCGCCGCCGAACCTGAGCGAGGAACCCAGCGCCTGTGTCTTCAAGGACCGGTGTCCGTTCGCGACCGAGGAATGCGAGGCGTCCCATCCGGACCTCGTCGACCTGCCGAACCGCAACCACCGCTCGGCGTGCCACCACGTCACCAAAGCCGCCCAGATGCGGCGTGACGCCACCGACCCGGAGACGTGGGGCATCCCCGACAGCCACGACGAATCGGACCGTGGCGAGGTGCTTCTCGAAACCGACGGCCTCGAGAAGTACTACGAGCAGAGCCAGCCGCTCTTGGAGCAACTCAGGGGGAACGACCCGAACTACGTCCGCGCCGTCGACGGCGTTTCCCTGCGCGTCCGGCGGTCCGAAATCCTCGGCATCGCCGGGGAGTCCGGCTGTGGGAAGTCGACGCTCGGCGAGACCATCGCGCTCCTGAAACAGCCGACCGGCGGCGAGTTCGTCTTCGACGGCGAGCCCTACGAGCACTACGCGGACGGGAACATGCGCGAGTTCCGCCGGAAGGTCCAGATAATCTTCCAGGACCCCTTCGACTCGCTCAACCCGAGACAGACGGTTCGGCAGTTGGTCGGCGAACCGCTCACTATCCACGACTACCGGACCGAGGAGCGCGAACGGGCCATCATCGAGACGCTGGAGAAAGTCGGGCTCACGCCTGCGCGGAAGTTCCTCGACCAATACCCACACCAGCTATCGGGGGGCCAACGCCAGCGCGTCGCGGTGGCCAAGGCGCTCGTCCTCGACCCAGACTTCCTCATCTGCGACGAGCCGGCGTCGATGCTCGACGTGTCGTTGAAGGTGAACCTGCTGAATCTCCTTCGGGAACTCGCGGACACAGAGGACATCGGTATCGTCTACATCTCTCACGACCTCGCCAGTCTGGTGCAGGTGTCGGACCGACTCGCGATTATGTACCTCGGTCGGGTCATCGAGGAGGGCGACGTCGAGTCCATCGCGGCCGAGCCGAAACACCCGTACACCACCTCGCTCCTCGCGGCCGCCCCCGAGAAGGACCCGACGGTCGACCGCGACCGCGTTCTGCTCGACGGCGAGCCACCGGACCCGGTCGATCTCCCATCGGGATGCGTCTTCGCCCCGCGGTGCCCGAAGGCCGAAGACGAGTGCCGAGAGAGCGAACCCGGACTCGATACCGTCCGAAGCGGCGAGCACCGCGCCGCGTGCTACTTCCCGGACGGGGAGACCCCCGCCGCAGACGACCTCGCCGACGACCGCTCGGACTCTCAATACGGGGACCCTGAGTTCTCGCCGCCGGCCAGCGGCGACTCGGCCAGCGACTGACGCCGCCCTTCGACTCTCCTCGCTTCGTCTCTTTGGCGACTCCCGGTAGCGCCGCGTCCCGATTCGGATCCGAGGTTCGAACCGGCACACCAATATTGTATGAAATAGAAAAATATACCGGAGAAAATATTCGAACAGTTTTCAAATTATTGGACGTATACTCTCAAAAAGCATGTGATGGAATTTCAGAATCCAAATGTGAGCTAGTCACCCCAAGAAAATTAGAAAATATGTGTTGATTATCTATTTAGAACGGTTAAAAACGCGAAATATGTACTATGGGCGTGTCTTAGTGATTGAATTTCCGTCTTCGACCGAATATAATATTGTAGTATATTTGGATTTCTATCTCTGATTTGAACTGCTATCGACCGAAACTTCCCTTACGCCAACTCAGAGACGTCGAACACCGGCTTGCACGTCCCGCCTTCGATGAACGTCTCGAAGGCCTCGTCGGCTTCGAGCAGCGAAAACCGAGTGTCGACGAACGTCTCGCAGTCCACGTCGCCGTCGCGAATCAGGCGGAAGGAGCGCTCGAAGTCCTCGTACATCGAGGCGTACGAACACTGCAGGTCGATTTCGGCCCGGACGAGCGGGGAGTAGGGCATCGAGGTCTCGCCGGTCTGCCCAACGAGGACGATTTGGCCGCCCTTGCGGACCTCGTCGACGGCCGTCGTGAGTCCCGAGGGGTGGCCGGTCGTGTCGAACACCACGTCGTAGCCGACGCCGCCGGTGTGTCGCTCGCGGCGCGCCTCGGTGTCGTCGTCGGCAACGTTGACGGTCTCGAAGCCGAGTTCCTCCGCGAGCGGGAGCCGATAGTCGGCGTCCTGTCCCACGCCGGAGACGACGACGGTGCCGCCCTGCGCGGCCGCGACTTGGGCCGTGAGCAGACCGATTGGGCCGGGCCCCTCGACCAGCACGCGGTCGCCCGCCCCGACGCGGGAGTTCTCGATGACGGCGCGCGCGGCGATGCTCGTCGGTTCTGCGACCGCGGCGTGTCGCTGTTCCACGTCGTCCGGAATCGGGTGGAGGGCGCGCTCCGGGACGGCGATGAACCGCTCGTAAGCGCCGTCGTGGTCGACGCCGGTGATGACCGCGTCCTGGCAGACGTTCTCCTCGCCGATGCGACACTGATAACACTCGCCGCAGCCCCGAATCGGGCGTTCGACCACGCGGTCGCCGACGCCGAACTCAGTCACGCCGTCGCCGACTTCGACCACGCGCCCGGCGTACTCGTGGCCGATGACGGTCGGGAGCTCCATCCGCTCGAAGGCGGATTCGAACTCGTAGATGCCCGCGTCACTCCCGCAGAGGCCGGCGTAGTCGACCTCTACGAGCACTTCTCCCGCGCCCGGCTCCGGTTTCTGTCGCTCGACGAACTCCATAGCGCCGGAGCTACGCTCCACTTTGGCAAGTCCTCGCATGAGACCACATGTGGCACGGGTCCGTAAAAACGTATTGCATGCGGCACTCCCATCGCGCGTTCCGCAACTATCATGTCGGCACCGTGCGGACTGGAACCATGGTCGCATACGAGCATACGCCAGTCTCCGTCAGCGACAAGCGCGTAGTCGTCGTCGGCGGGACAAGCGGCATCGGACAGGCAATCGCTCTCGGATTCGCGAGCGAGGGCGCGGACGTACTCGCAACCAGCCGACGCCAGTCGGCGGTCGACGAGACGGCCGACGCAATCGAGGAACTCGGGGCGAACGCGGTTCGGGAGACGTGCGACGTGACCGACCCGGCCTCGCTCGAGCGCGTCCGCGAGCGCGCAGTCGAGGAGTTCGGCGGCATCGACGTGGTCGTCGCCTCGCAGGGCGCGATTTCCCGCGAGACGGTCCGCGACATCGACGACGACGCCTGGGACCACGTCACCGACATCGCGCTCGGGGGCGTCCGTCGGGTGACGCAGGAACTTGCCCCGGCCGTCGCCGACGGCGGGTCGATTATCAACATCTCCTCTTTGGCCGCGCGCCTCTCGATGGCGAACCTCCCCGCCTACTCGGCGGCGAAGGGCGGCGTCGAGGCGTTCACCCGCGCGTCCGCGAAGGAACTCGCCCCCGAGATACGCGTCAACGCCATCGCGCCGGGCTTCGTCATCACCCCGCAGAACGCCGACACCTACGCCGAGGGGACCGAAAAGCGCGAGCGAATCGACGAGCGAACGCCGCTCGGTCGGGTCGCGGAGCGAGAGGAAATCGTCGGCGCGGCGGTCTTCCTCGCGAGCGACGCGTCTTCGTTCGTGACTGGTGAAGTCATCACCGTCGACGGCGGGTTCGCGGACAGCGCCTTCTGACAGCCCCTCCGTATCTTCCTCGCGCGTCGTCATCCCGTCACCGGCCGAGAGGGTTCTCTGGAACACCCGTGCTGTCTTCGGTGCGCGGTCACCGCCGGTTCCGAAGGGTGACCTGACAAGTGTTCTGTAATGGAGAACGGGGGATGAGACGCGGAATCACACTCGGTCTCGCGTCACGACTCCCCTCGACGCTCGTCTAGTCCGGTCGCTTTCGCCGGCGTCCGCCTTTCTAGATTACAAGCGTACCTGTGTAATCCCGACCGCGACCGCCCAGCGTCAAGCGCTTGAGTTGCGCACGTTCCCGTTCGATATCGATGCCCACCGTTCTGTAATAGAGAACTTTTGGATTCGGTCGAGCCCAGGCCGAAGATGAGCTGAATGTCAACGATACATACGCAAAGTGGAACTATTTCTCCTGTCTCTGGCAGACGTATCTCTTCGGGGGCCAGCAGGACCGTGGGAACACGTCCGAAACGGCTGAAATCGTGAACGCCGAACGTTCCGTCTCTCCGCGCTCGTGTTCTGACTATGAGAACGCACCTGTCGGATGCCAGCACGACGGTTCCGAGCCCTCGGTGGTCATGTCGCGGCCACCGGTCGGCGGTTGGCTCCCTATCGCTCGGATACCATCCCCTCTCGAACTCGCTCTCGTCCCGCGATTCCCCGCCGCTCACCGCCAGTTGGTGTCCATTTCGGGACGTACTTTTATAACAATCGATGGCAATGAGCATACTGAATGCAGTACCACCAGCTAGAGGTGTCGGGAGAGCGCCGCCTCACGGCAACTCGCGACTCCACGACGTACGACCTCACGAGCGCCGACGAGGATCTCCGGACCTTTGGGGATTTGGCTCGCGTGGCCGGTATCGCCCGAATACCAATCGACAGACTCGCCGCCGAACTCACAGAAGCCGCCGACGTGGTCGACGAGGCGTTCGTCGACGAGCACGCGACCGTCCCGGTCGACGCCGAAGAAGTCTGGGCGGCGGGCGTCACCTACCAAATCAGCGAGCAGGCCCGCGAAGAGGAGAGTTCCATGCCGGACATGTACTACGACGTCTACGACGCTGACCGGCCGGAAATCTTCTTCAAAGCCACGCCCTCTCGGACTGTCGAACCGGGCGATGCTATCGGCGTCAGAGACGATTCCGAGTGGGACGTCCCCGAACCGGAACTCGGTATCGTCCTGCGCCGCGGCGAAATCGTCGGCTATACTGTTGGCAACGACGTGAGCAGTCGGTCGATAGAGGGCGAAAATCCACTGTACCTGCCGCAGGCGAAGGTCTACGACCGCTGTTGTTCGCTCGGCCCGTGCGTGGTCACGCCGGAGGACATCGACGACCCCCACGAGTTAGAGATGAGCATGACCATCGAGCGCGACGGCGAGGTCATCTACGACGACGCCACCAACACCAGCGAGATGGTCCGTAGCTGTGAGGAACTCGTCTCGTACTTCACGCGCCACAACACAGTGCCCGAACTGGCAGTCATCCTCACGGGCACCTCGCTCGTCCCCGAACAGCCGTTCGACCTCCAAGAAGGCGACCGCGTCGACATCACCGTCGAGGGCATCGGTACCCTCTCGAACGGCGTCACCACCGTATGACCACCACACCCACCGACATCGTCGAAGAATTCACGCGCCGCGATTGGCAGGGCGACGACGTGACGGGCACCGTCAGGCTCGCCATGATCGGCCTCGGCTGGTGGACCCGCGACGAGGCGATTCCAGCGGTCGAGGAGTCCGAGTTCTGCGAGACGACGGTCGTCGTCAGTAGCTCGAAGGAGAAAGCCGAGGGCGCGAGGGAGTTGGCCGAGTCGATAACCCACGGGCTCACCTACGACGAGTTCCACGAGGGCGTCGCCGCCGACGCCTATGACGCGGTGTACGTCGTCACGCCGAACGGGTTACATCTCCCGTACGTCGAGACCGCCGCCGAGTTGGGGAAGGCGGTCCTCTGCGAGAAACCGCTCGAAGCGTCGGTTGAGCGGGCCGAGAAGCTCGTCGCCGCCTGCGACCGCGCCGACGTGCCCCTGATGGTCGCCTATCGGATGCAGACCGAACCGGCCGTCCGACGCGCCCGCGAGCTCGTCGAGGCCGGCGTCATCGGTGAGCCGGTGTTCGTCCACGGCCACATGTCCCAGCGCCTGCTCGACGAGGTCGTCCCCAACCCCGACCAGTGGCGGCTCGACCCCGAACTCTCCGGCGGCGCGACCGTCATGGACATCGGGCTCTACCCGCTGAACACCGCCCGGTTCGTCCTCGACGCCGACCCCGTCCGCGTCAGAGCGCGCGCCCGCGTCGACGACGAGGCGTTCGAGGCCGTCGGCGACGAACACGTCAGCTTCGGCGTCGACTTCGACGACGGCACGCTCGCGGTCTGCACCGCCAGCCAGTCTGCCTACCAGTCGAGCCACCTCCGGGTGACCGGCACCGAGGGGGAACTCGAAATCGAGCCCGCGTTCTACAACCGCCAGCAACGCGGTTTCCGGCTGTCGTGGGGCACTCAATCCGCCGAGTACGACTTCGAGCAGGTGAACCAGATGACCGAGGAGTTCGACTACTTCGCCTCCCGCCTCCTGACGGAGACCGACCTCGAACCCGACGGCGACCACGCGCTCGTGGACATGCGCGCGATGGACGCGATTTACGCCGCGGCGGAGCGCGGCACCGACGTCGCCGTTGACGCTGATGTCGACTCCGACTCCGCCTCCGACGAGGCGTAAGCCCCGATTCGACGCGTTTTCGCCCGGAGTTTTATTATCGGGGTCGCCGCACCTCCCCGCATGCAGTTTGGTATCCTCGGCACCGCAGGTATCGGCATCGAATCGGTGATTCCGGCGATTCAGGCGAGCGACCACACGGCGGCGGCCATCGCGTCCCGCGACGAGGCACGGGCGAGCGCAGTCGCCGACGAGGTCGGCATTCCCACCGCGTACGGCAGTTACGAGGCGCTGCTGGCCGACGACTCTCTCGACGCGGTCTACATCCCGCTTCCCAACAGCCTCCACGCCGACTGGGTTCGGGCGGCCGCCGACCACGGTCTGCACGTGCTCTGCGAGAAGCCGCTGACCGCCAGCGCCGACGAGACGGCCGCCGTCTTCGACTACTGCGAGGACGCGGGCGTCACGCTGATGGAGGGGTTCATGTATCGCTTCCACCCGCGGACCGAGCGGGCCGCCGAACTCGTCGCGTCGGAACTCGGCGAAGTCGTCTCGGTCACCTCGAACTTCTCGTTCCGCCTGCCCGACGGGGCCGAGAACATCCGCATCGAACCCGACCTCGCCGGCGGGAGCGTCATGGACGTCGGCTGTTACGCCATCAGCGCGGCGCGGCTCTTCCTCGGGACGCCCGACCGGGTGTACGCGACCACGACCGACACGCGCGACTGCGGCGTCGACACGCGGATGTCGGGCGTCTTGGAGTACGACTCCGGCGCGACCGCCAGCGTCGAATCGTCGTTCGACACGCCCGAGACGCAGTACTACCGCGTCCAGACCACCGACGGCTGGCTGGAGGCGAAGACCGCGTTCAACATCGAACCGACGGCGTCTGCCGAACTCACCTACGCCACGGACGGCCGGGTCGTCACGGAGACGTTCGACCCGATAGACAACTACCGCAGCGAGGTCGAGGCGTTCGCCCGCGCCGTCGAGACCGGCGAGATGCCGCGAATCGACCGCGAGGAGTCAGTCGACCTCATGCGGACCATCGACGCGGTTTACGAGAGCGCCGACAGCGGGCGCACGGTCGACCTGAACTGACCGCCTGCGTCCGCTGTCCG
Source organism: Haloferax sp. ATB1 (assembly GCF_000730175.1). Lineage (NCBI taxonomy): Archaea > Methanobacteriati > Methanobacteriota > Halobacteria > Halobacteriales > Haloferacaceae > Haloferax > Haloferax sp. ATB1. The sequence goes on from NZ_JPES01000001.1 coordinate 24,748, forward strand.
TTTCGGCTCAGTCCAGCCGAACGTCAGAGCGAAACTCGGGGCGACCGGACGCCGCTACGTCGAGACGGAACAGCGCACCCGCGTCCTCGTCGTCGCCTGCTCCGCCGTCCGGGTCGCCGCCGGCGGTCGTCACGTAGAGCGAATCGAGGTCGGCCCCGCCGAAGGCGACGCTCGTCACTTTCTCCGTCGGCACGTCGAACCGGTCGAGTTCGGTTCCGTCGGTGTCGTACCTGACCACACAGCTTCCTTCCCAGCGGGCCGACCAGATGTTGCCCGCCGAATCCACCGTCATGCCGTCCGGCAATCCGGGCGTCGCCGGCGATTCGACGAACCGCTCGCGGTCCGAGACGGCTCCCGACTCCTCGTCGTAGGCGTACCGATAGATGGTGTGTGCCTCCGTTTCCGTGAAGTAGAATCGCTCGCGGTCACGGGTGAAGCCCATCCCGTTCGGGATGCCGACGCCGGTCTCGACCGTCGTCACCGTCCCGTCGGTGTCGAGACGGAACAGCCGTCCGTCCCCGGATTCCGTCGGCATCGTCCCGCAGAACACCCGCCCGGCGGGGTCGGCGATAACGTCGTTGAACCGAGTCGGCGAGTCGACGATTTCGGTCACTCCCGTGAGTTCGCCGTCGACGACGCGCCCGACGCGGCCGCGGTCCATGAACGCTAAGAGCGACCCGTCGCGCTGAATCGTCACGCCGGCAATGACCGACGTTTCGACGGGACAGTCGTGTGCTCCCGTCTCGGGGTCGTAGCGGTGGAGCCGTCCGCTTTCGATGTCTACCCAGTACAGCCGCTTTTCGTCGGGGTGCCAGACCGGCCCCTCGCCGAGTCGGCACGACGTGTCGACCACTCGTGTGACGGTCATGGCCGTTCGTTCGCAACCGACCGCAAAATACGCTTCCCCCGAGGTCGTGGGGGGTCGCCGCCACTTCCGGCGTCGCCTTCAGAAGTGCGATATCTTGTCTCGCCGGTAGAGGTCGAGCGAGAGCACTGTGTTCGGCGACCGCTGGCGGACCGCGTAGGCGATGGCGTCGGCGACTTCTATCGCCTCCGTCACCTCTCCCTCGTCGAACGACTCCGCCTGCGTCTCGCCGCTCTCGGAGCCGAATTCGGTCCTGACCTCGGTCGGGTTGACGCAGGTCACGCCGACGTTCTCCTCGCCGATGGACCCCTGCAGGCTCGACGCGAACCCGCGGACCCACCACTTCGTCGCGGCGTACACCGGGTTGTGGGGCCGCGGATGGTTCCCGGACATGCTCCCGAGGAAGACGATATTGCCCTCCGACTCCACGAGGTGCGGAATCGCCTCTCTCGCCGTGTAGAACATCCCGTCGACGTTGACGCCGGTCATCAGCCGGTACTCCTCGTCGGTGAGTTCCGCGACCGGTTTGTCGACGCCGAGGCCGGCGTTGCAGACGACGATGTCGAGCGAGCCGAACCGTTCGACGGTCGCGTCGACGAGCGCCCGGACCGCGTCGGAGTCGGTCACGTCGGTCGGCACGACGCTCACGGCGGCGTCCGTCGCCGCGCGAATCTCGTCCGCGAGCGATTCCAGTCGCTCGACTCTGCGGGCGGCGAGACACACGTCCGCGCCGTCTTCGGCGAGCACGCGCGCGGTCGCCGCGCCGATTCCCGAACTCGCTCCCGTGACGAGCGCTGTCCGCCCGTCGAGCGGGTCTTCCAAAGCGGTTGGTCGGTCGACCATACACCGTGATTGTGACCCTGTCGCATACGTGTTTTCCCCGTGGCAATCCGGCGACGGACGCTTGGAACACGTTTAATAGACTTCCGTCGATTGTCATGGTATGGCACGTATTGCGGTCACTGGAGCGGCTGGCAACGTCGGGAGAGTCACGGTCAAGACGCTGGACTCGGACCACGACGTGACGCCTATCACGCACCGAGAACGCGAGGGTCTCGATAGCGTCATTCTCGACGTGCGCGACGAGGACGCGCTGACCGAAGCGTTCGAGGGCCACGATATCGTCGTTCACCTCGCGGCCAACCCGAACCCCGACGCAGCGTGGGACAGCGTCTACGAGGTCAACATCGGCGGTACGTACAACGTCTACGAGGCGGCGCTGGCGGCCGATGTCGACCGACTCGTCTTCGCCAGCACGAACCACGTCCACCAGATGTACAACATCGCCGACCCGGCCCGCCCGGAGACGCTGGCCGCCGACACCGAGGCGGTCGGCGTGTCGGACCCGGCGCGTCCCGACTCGTACTACGGGGTGAGCAAGGTGTTCGGCGAGGCGCTGGGCAACTACTACGCGGACCGACACGGACTGGAGGTACTCAACCTCCGTATCGGGTGGCTCCTGACGGCCGAGGAACTCCGCGAGAAGATGGACGAGGAAGAAGCGGTCGCGCGCTACGTCCGCGCGATGTGGCTTAGTCCCGACGACTGCGCACAGGGGATGCGTCGGGCCGTCGAGGCGCCGCTTCCCGACTCGCCGCTCGCGGTCAACCTCGTCTCCGCGAACGACGACCGGTATCTCTCGCTCACGGAGACGATGCGCGCCATCGGCTACCGCCCGCGAGATAATTCGGCGACTGTCGTGGAGTGAGCGGCGACTGAGGCGCAACGTGAGCGGGAAATCAACCCGTCGCGAGATACGCCGCGACTGACGTCGCCCCTCCCCGCTTGCCGGTTGGTTCGGTCGTCGAACGCAGTTTTGAATTATTTTTCAGAATATAGAATATGAAATATTCTTGAGACGCGTTGATTCACCCCGCCAGTTTTTATATCATCATCAGTCATTCACAACCTATATATGAGGGAAGATAACATGGGTACAACATGGCTGAGCATGGCTGTAGCGATGAAAGTGTGAACCGTCGAAAGTACCTGAAGGCCCTGTCCGTGGGTGCCGCCGCCGGGCTCGCTGGATGTACCGGGGGTGGCGGCTCCGACACCGAGACCACCGAGGGCGGGAGCGGTTCCGACGGCTCCGGCGGCGACACCGAGACCGGTGGGGACAGTTCAGGCAGTACGTGGGACTCACAGCTCGAAGTGCTTCACGGCTGGGCCGGCGGCGACGGCGAGGCGGCGGTCACCGCGCTCATCGAGGCCTTCGAGGAAGAGCACCCCGAGATGGATACGAACTTCCAGGCGGTCGGGGCGAGCGCGAACGTGAACCTCAACGCGACGATTCTCCGACGGCTCGCGAACAACAACCCGATGAGTTCGTTCGCCAACTGGCCGGGGAAGAACCTCGAACGGTACTCGGGCGCGCTGATGGACCTCGAAGCCGACGTGTGGGACGCCGAAGGGTTCAAAGACACCATGCAGGCCCGCGCGGTCGAACTGTGTAAGTTCAACGACAAGATGCCGGCGGTCCCGCTCGGGTCCCACCGGATGAACAACCTGTTTTACAACACCGCCGTCTTCGAGGAGGCCGGCATCGACGCGTCGAGCCTCGACAGCGTCGACGCACTCCTCGACGCGCTCGAAACCATCGACCAGAACACGGACGTGACGCCGATGGCGCAGGCGATGGTCGCGCCGTGGACGAACCTCCAGCTCTGGGCGCAGATTCTGACGAGCCAAAGCGGCGTCGACGCGTACATGAACTTCATCGAGGGCAACCCCGACAGGGCGGCCGTCGTCGAGGCGCTCGAGGCGCTGAAGACTATCAACGAGAACTACATCACCGCCGACGCCTCGTCCATCAGCTTCACGACGGCGGGCCAGAAGGTCATCTCGGGGAACGCGGCCACCATCCACCAGGGGAACTGGGTGTACGGCATGTTCCGCGCCGACGACAGCTTCAACTACAAAGAGCAGTGGGACTGGATACCGTTCCCGGGCACGGAAGGTATCTACTTCTACCACGTGGACTCCATCGTCGCGCCGAGCAACAACCCGAGCCGCGAGGAGACCATCGCGTGGCAGAAGTTCGTCGGCACGAAGAAGGCCCAAATCGCCTTCAACAACCCCAAGGGGTCGGTTCCGCTCCGCACCGACATCGACCCGAGCGAACTGACCGACTTCCTCGCGATGACCTACGAGGACCTCACCGACTCGGAGGCGTACCCGCCGACCATCGCCCACGGACTCGCCGTCACGCCCAAGACGATGGGCGCGTGTAAGACCGCCTTCGGCGACAACTTCATGGGGCCGTTCAAGGTCGAAGCCACCGCCGACGCGCTCATCGAAGCGGTCTCGGAGTAACGCCTTCGGCCGAAACTACACCTTTATCACTCAACAAATAAAATATAGGTATATCCATGGCCACACACGATAACACGGAGCACGTCTCCGACGCGCCCGACGAGGCGGTCGGGTGGGAGTCGAAGCTCCAGTATTTCCTCAACAGCGACTTCGTTCGCTCCGCGCCGTACTGGGGAATCCCGTTCGTCCTCATGAGCATCGCCGTCTACGGTGGCATCGGCTACAACTTCGCAATCTCGTTTACGGATTACGAGGGCCTCGGAACCCCCGATTACTCCGCTCTCGACCTGGAGATGTACGCCCAGGCGCTGTCGAGCGACGCGTTCATCGCCGCCGCGCAGAACAACTTGGTCCTCCTCGTAGGCTTTACCACAATCTGTCTGGTGCTCGGTCTGTTCCTCGCAATCCTGTTGGACCACGGCATCCGCTTTTCCGAGAAGTTCCAGACAGTCTATCTCCTCCCGATGAGCCTGTCGTTCGTCGTCACCGCACAACTGTGGCTCTGGATGTTCAACGTCGAAAGCGGCATCCTCAACCTCGTTGTGACGACACTCGGGTTCAATCCGGTGGACTGGCTGGGGAATCCATCAATCGCGCTCGGTGCGGTGATATTCGCCCTCATCTGGCAGTTCAGCGGGTACACGATGGTCGTCTACCTCGCGGGGCTCCAGTCGATTCCCGACGACCAGTTCGAGGCCGCCCGCGTCGACGGCGCGACGCATCACTCGGACCTACCTCCGCATCATCGTCCCGCAACTGAAAGAGGCGTCCGTCAGCGCGGCCGTCGTGCTGATGGTGTTCGCGCTGAAGGCCTTCACCTTCCTGTACGCTCTCGTCGGCCGCTACCGCCCGCCGAACGGGACGGACATCCTGGCGACGCTCATGGTGCGCCGCGCGTTCAAGTTCGGTGAGTGGGCCTACTCGGCCGCCATCGCGACCATGCTCCTCGTCATGGCGCTCGGCGTCATCGGACCGTACCTCTACTACCAGTACAAACAGGGGAGTCTCTGACCATGTCACAGTCGTCACCCACAGGCAGCTTCGACGTCGCATCGCTCGTCGAGGACGTGAACCTCCGGCGCGTCGCCCAGTACGCGCTCGTCGTGTTCTTCCTCGGCTTCTTCCTCGTCCCGTTAGAGACGGGAATCATGACCGCCATCAAGACGAACGAGTCGGTTGCCCGCTCGCTCCCCTTCGCGCCGCCGGCCAGCGAGGGCTTTACCCTCGGGAACATCCAGTTCGCCCTCGAACAGCTCTCGGGGTCGTTCTTCAACTCGCTCGTCATGTCGATTCCGGCGACCATCGGCAGCGTCCTGTTCGGGAGCATGGCCGCCTACGGCCTCACGATGGTCAACTGGCGGGCTCAGATGGGCATGCTGATGCTGTTCGTCATCGGCGTCTTCGTCCCGTATCAGGCCGTGTTGGTCCCGCTCGCGCGCTTCTGGAACAACATCTTCCCGCTCGCGCGGATGATAGAGCCGATGGTGGCGTCGATACCCTTCTTCCAGGGGTACCACGCCGACCTCGTACCGCTCGTCATCACCCACATCGCCTACGGGATTCCCATCTGTACGATACTGTTCCGGTCGTACTACCAGAGCCTCCCGAACTCGCTCGTGGAGGCCGGTAAAATCGACGGCGCGAGCATCACGAAGATTTACCGGCGCATCATCCTGCCCATCTCGAAGCCGATGTTCGGCGTCGTGTTCATCTACCAGTTCACGCAGATTTACAACGAGTTCCTCTTCGCGTTCACGCTGGTCACCGGGTCCGACGCGCCCGCGGCACCGGTCACGCTGGTGCTGCCCGCAATCGGGGCGTCGACCTCCGGCATCGACTTCGGTATCAGGATGTCCGCGGCGTTCCTCGCGGCGGTTCCGACGCTCATCCTGTACGTCGCGTTCGCCGAGCAGTTCGCCAAGGGACTTCGCACGGAGGCCTAAGCTATGGGACAGATTCAACTCACCGACCTGACGAAGCGCTTCGGCGACACGGTCGCCGTCGACGACCTCTCGCTCGACATCGCCGACGAGGAGTTCCTCGTGCTCGTCGGTCCCTCGGGTTGTGGGAAGTCGACGACGCTCCGGATGCTCGCCGGCCTGGAGACCCCGACCAGCGGGGACATCTACATCGGCGGGGACCACATGAACTACCGCGTCCCGCAGAACCGCGACATCGCGATGGTGTTCCAGGACTACGCGCTGTACCCCCACATGACCGTCCGGCAGAACATCCGGTTCGGGCTGGAAGAAGAGGAGGGATACACGTCTGCGGAGCGCGACGAGCGCGTCGTCGAAGTCGCGGAGACGCTCGGCATCGCCGAGCTGCTCGACCGCAAGCCCGACGAACTCTCGGGCGGTCAGCAACAGCGGGTCGCACTCGGCCGCGCTATCGTGCGCGACCCCGAAGTGTTCCTGATGGACGAGCCGCTGTCCAACTTGGACGCCAAACTCCGGGCGGAGATGCGGACCGAACTCCAGAATCTGCAGGACCAACTCGCCGTCACGACCGTCTACGTCACCCACAACCAGACCGAGGCGATGACGATGGCCGACCGCATCGCCGTCATGGACGACGGCGAACTCCAGCAGGTCGCCTCTCCGTTCGAGTGCTACCACCGCCCGAACAACCTGTTCGTCGCGGAGTTCATCGGTGAGCCGATGATAAACCTCGTCCACGGGACGCGCTCGGAGTCGACGTTCGTCGGCGAGCACTTCTCGTACCCGCTCGACGAGGACGTGATGGAGTCCGTCGGCGACCGCGACGACCTCGTCTTGGGGGTGCGCCCCGAAGACATCGAGGTCGCCGACGCGGCCTCTGACGACGCCGCGCTCGGCGATCACGAACTCCAGATGGACGTGACTGTCGTCGAACCCCACGGCGACCAGAACGTCCTCCACCTCTCGCACCCGGACCAACCCTCCGACGACGACGCCCTACAGGTGGTCACGGAGGGGATGCACCTCGTCACGCGGGGCGACCGCGTCACGGTGACGATTCCGCCGGACACGATTCACGTGTTCGACGCGGAGACCGGAACCGCGGTGCACAACCGCCGTCACGATCAGGAAGCCGACCTCACGGAACTCGAACAGTAGCCATGGCACGATTAACACTCGACGACGTAACGAAGGTTTACACCGACGACGGCGGCGGCGACATCGTCGCCGTCGAAGAGATATCGCTCGACATCGACGACGGGGAGTTCCTCGTGCTCGTCGGTCCCTCGGGGTGCGGGAAATCGACGACGCTCCGGATGATGGCGGGACTCGAAACCGTCACCGAGGGCGAACTCCGACTCGAAGACCGCGTCCTCAACGACGTGTCCGCGCAGGACCGGGACATCGCGATGGTGTTCCAGTCGTACGCGCTGTACCCGCACAAGAGCGTCCGCGGCAACATGTCGTTCGGCCTCGAAGAATCGACCGACCTGCCGGACGACGAGATACGCCAGCGGGTCGAGGAGACGACCGATATGCTCGGCATCTCCGACCTGCTCGACCGCAAGCCGAGACAGCTTTCGGGCGGCCAGCAACAGCGCGTCGCCTTGGGGCGCGCCATCGTCCGCGACCCCGAGGTGTTCCTGATGGACGAACCGCTGTCCAACTTGGACGCGAAGCTCCGGGCGGAGATGCGGACCGAACTCCAGCGCTTGCAGGATGAACTCGGCGTCACCACCATCTACGTCACCCACGACCAGACCGAGGCGATGACGATGGGCGACCGCGTCGCCGTCCTCGCCGACGGCGAACTCCAGCAGGTCGGGACGCCGCTGGACTGCTACCACCGGCCGAACAACCTGTTCGTCGCGGGCTTCATCGGCGAGCCGTCGATGAACTTCTTCGACGGCTCGCTTTCGGGCGACACCTTCCGCGGCGACGGCTTCGACTACCCGCTTTCGGACGCGACCAGAGAGCAGCTCGGCGACGCGAGCGACCTCACGTTCGGCATCCGACCCGAGGATATCGCGGTCGGCGAGCGGCGCTCCGGCGACCGAACCTTCGACGCCGAAGTCGTCGTCGTCGAGCCGCAGGGCAACGAGAACACCGTCCACCTGCGGTTCGCCGAAGACCACGAGGGGGCTCGGTTCACCGCGACCACCACCGGGCGGTCGAGGGTCGAATCGGGCGACCACACGACCGTCTCGTTCCCAGAGGACGCGATTCACCTGTTCGACGGGGAGACCGGCAACGCGCTGAAGAACCGAGAGCTCCCGTCGAACCGCGCCATCGGCGCGTTCATCTCCGACTGACGACCCGGCCGACACGCGCTGTCGCCGTCCGTTCTTTCACCCCTTGCGGGCCCTCCAGGCACCCCACCTCCTCGGACTGACCATCCACACTACTCTTCGGACTGACCATCCGCACCTTCTCTCGTCTTCTGTTCGCAAGCGCTGCTCCGGTAGTCAGGACTCGTTTCCTATCAGCACGGTCGCTGCTACGCGAACCGCGTCGCTCCGGTATCGAACGACTGCGAGTAAAAGGCGGCCGCGGCGGACGCGTCGCGAGCGGTGAGACGCTCACATCTCTCGGCTGCGGTGTCGCGTATCGCGTCCAGTCGGTGTGTTATGTCAGGCTGATACGGCCGCTGTGGGACAGTCTCGTTCGTTTACTCCTCGTCGAAGAGCGTCTCTCCTTCGACCATGTGTTCTCCGACGGCGTCGAGGTCGAGCGTCAGCCCGAGGCCGGGCTTCTCGGGAATCTCCATGCGACCCTCCTGAATCAGGTCGTCCTCCTCGACGAGGTCCTCCCACCAGCCGAGCTGGTAGGAGTGGTACTCGAGGGCAAGCGAGTTGGGGATGGCCGCGGCGACCTGCGCGGAGGCCATCGTCCCGATGGGCGACGAGACGTTGTGCATCGCCACGGGGATGTAGTACATGTCCGCGAGGTCGGCAATCTTCCGCGTCTCGCGCATGCCGCCGACGCGGGGCAGGTCGGGCGCGATGATGTCCACCGCCTGCGGTTCGAGCAGCGTCCGCTGGCCGAACTTCCGGTAGACGTTCTCGCCGACCGCGATGGGCGTCGTCGTGGACTGGGTCACGAGCTTCTGCACGTCGTGGTTCTCCGGCGGCACGGGGTCCTCGAGCCACCACACGTCGTAGTCTTCCAGTTCGGACGCGAGGCGCTTTGCGCTCCCGCCGGTGAACGACCAGTGGCAGTCGAACGCGACGTCGGCGCGGTCGCCGACGGCTTCGGTGACGGCCTCGACGATTTCGACCTTGTGGTCGATTTCGGGGTTGCGGAGGTGGCGGTTCGCTCGGTCCTTCTCGTGACCCGAGGGCACGTCGAGGTCGAACTTGATGGCGTCGTAGCCGAGTTCCTCGACCACGCGGACGCCCTCCTCGGCGCAGGCCTGCGGGTTGGCCTCGTCTTCGGTGTGGAGCGCAGTAGACGCGCACCTCGTCGCGGTACTTCCCGCCGACGAGCTGGTAGGCAGGCACGTCGAGGAGCTTCCCGGCGACGTCGTGAAGCGCGATTTCGATGCCCGAGATGGCGGAGATGACCTTGCCCGAAACCGAGCCCTCGCCGGACATCTTCTGGACGAGGTGCTCGTAGAGGCGGTCGATGTCGAGGGGGTTCTCGCCGACGAGGAACGGTTTCATCCGCTCGATGATGGCGGTGTCGCCGCCGCCCCAGTAGGCCTCGCCGGTGCCGACGACGCCCGCGTCGGTGTAGACGCGGACGAGAATCCACGGGTAGTTCCCGTCGACCATTGTCGTCTGTACGTCCGTGATTTCGGCGTCGCGGACGCCGCCTCGCGGATTCGTGATATCCATCGTCTCCGCGGACAGGTCGCGCATCGTGTACTCCGCGTTCGGGTCGCTAAGCTTCGCTTGCTCAACCATTGCGCACGTATATCTCGAAAGCCACTACAAAAGTGTGTGGGTTGGTAGTTCGTCGCTCAGTTCGCGTGTACGCTCCGAGCACTCACCGTCGCTGTCCTCCGAGAACCGACCCTCGCCCGCGGCTTACAAATGGTGACAATTTCGCAAGAATTGTATGTCGGAAGAGAGAACACACGACCGATGACGGAACCCAGTAAAAACTACGTCAACGGTGAGTGGGTCGCCTCCGAGACCGGCGAGACGGCCGAGGTGACGAACCCCGCGAACCCGAGCGAGGTAGTCGCGACGTACCAGCACTCGAACGAGAACGACGCTGCGGCGGCCGTCGACGCCGCCGTAGCGGCCGAAGACGAGTGGCGAAACACGCCCGGCCCCGAGCGCGGGCGCATCCTCCGCGAGGCGGGAACGCTCCTCGCCCAGCGGAAGGACGAACTGACGGAGATTCTCATCGCCGAGGAGGGGAAGGCGCGGCCCGAAGCGGCGGGCGAGGTACAGCGCGCTATCGACATCTTCCACTACTTCTCGACGAAGGCCGCCGACCTCGGCGGCACGAAGAAGGGTGCGAGCGGACCGAACACGAACCTCTACACGCGCCAAGAGCCCGTCGGCGTCGCGGCGCTCATCACGCCGTGGAACTACCCCATCGCCATCCCGGCGTGGAAGCTCGCCCCGGCGCTCGCCGCCGGCAACACCGTCGTCCTGAAGCCCGCCTCCATCGCGCCCGGCGTCGTCATCGAAATCGCCCGCGCGCTCGACGAGGCCGGCCTTCCGGACGGCGTCCTCAACGTCGTCACCGGGCCCGGTAGCTCGGTCGGCAGCGAGTTCATCGGCAACGAGGGCACGGACCTCGTCTCGTTCACCGGCAGCAGTCAGGTCGGCGAGATGGTCTACGAGCAGGCCACAGACGCCGGTAAGCGCGTTCAGACCGAACTCGGCGGGAAGAACCCGACGCTCGTCGCCGACTCGGCTGACCCCGCCGAGGCCGCCGACATCGTCGCTAACGGCGGGTTCGGCACCACCGGCCAGTCCTGTACGGCCTGTTCCCGCGCTATCGTCCACGAGGACGTGTACGACGACTTCGTCGCCGAACTCGTCGACCGCGCGGAGTCCCTCGACGTCGGCCCCGGAACCGACCACGAGATGGGCCCGCAGGTCAGCGAGTCCGAACTCTCCTCGACGCTGGAATACATCGACATCGCCGAGGGCGAGGGCGCGACCCTCGTCGCCGGCGGCGGCGTCCCCGAGGGCGAGGAAGTCGAGACGGGCCACTTCGTCGAGCCGACGGTGTTCACCGACGTCGACCCCGACATGCGTATCGCACAGGAGGAGGTCTTCGGCCCGGTCGTCGCCGTCATCGAAGTGAGTGACTTCGACGAGGGGCTGGCGGTCGCGAACGACGTCGACTACGGCCTGTCGGCCAGCGTCGTCACCGACGACCACACCGAGGCGAACCGCTTCGTCGACGAGGCCGAAGCCGGCGTCGTGAAGGTCAACGACAAGACGACCGGCCTCGAACTCCACGTCCCCTTCGGCGGGTTCAAGCGCTCGTCCTCCGAGACGTGGCGCGAGCAGGGCGACGCGGGTCTCGACTTCTACACCATCGAGAAGACCGTCTACGACAACTACTGAGCGGCTCCCTGCGGCCGTCGATGCGACCGCGACCGGCTGCCATCGTCTCGTTTTTTGTCGTCTTTTCTTCTCTCCTCTCCTCTCCTCTCCTCTCCTCTCCCGTCACCTGCACTCTCTCCCGGCCGATACTGTTGGCTCAGTCCGCCTCAAACCAGATTCTCTATAACAGAATGAAGTTCTACGGGTGGTCACAGTAGGTGTTACATGTCTAGCTGTGTAATTTTCAGTTGTAATCACGCGCCGAGAGCTGTGTTAACACGGTTCTACATAGAGAATTCGAGTGGCTCGCGTCCTGTTCCGAGATGGAGAACAGGGGTATCAGTAGTTGATGTTGAGTTCGACGACGTTCGCCGCGCTCAGGACGCGTTCGGGGAGCGACCCGTGGAGATCTTCGTCGCTGACCCGGCTGGCGGGTGCCGAGACGCTGATGGCTCCGAGCACCTCGCCGGAGGACGATTTGATGGGTGCCGCGAGACAGCGCAGCCCTTCGAGGCGCTCGCCGTCGTCGATGGCATAGCCTCGCTCGCGGACCGCTTCGAGCACCTGAAACAGCTCCTGTCGCGTGCCGATGCTCTTCGGCGTCTTCTGTTCGAGACCGTGGCGTTCGATTATCTCGTCCACCCGGGACTCCGGGAGGTTCGCGAGAATCGCCTTCCCGAGGGCGGTCGTGTGCAGGTTCGTTCGGAGGCCCGCGTAGGTGTCGAGGTCGACGGCGTCGTCGCCTTTCGCCCGCATCAGGTAGACGCCCATCCCCTGTTCTTCGACGAGCAGGTTGGCGAGTTCACCCGTATCGGCGGCGAGCGATTTGACCTCGGGTTCGGCGACCTGATACACCTCCATCGACTTCCGACTGTGACCGCCGACTTCGAGGAACTTCAGCCCGACGCGGTAGTCGTCGCCGTCCTTGAGGACGTACCCGTGTTTCTGGAGGGTCGTCAGGTGGTTGTGGACCGCGCTCTTTCCCATGTCGAGGTCGCTCGCTAACTCCGTGACCCCACAGGGTCCTTTCTCCATCAACTCCTCGACGAGCGCCAGTGTCTTCTCGGTGGTTCGCACCGGATGTTTGGCGTCCATAGCTACTCGTTGTCAAGTATCTGAATAAGTGTTCTGGTCCGGAGAACGGTGACGCCGAGTCGCAGAAAGGCGTCCCGTTCGACTCGGAAAACCGCTTTCGATGGTTGATGCTGAGCGTAGCGCGAGAGTCGGCGGTGGGCGTTCATGAGTTGGACTTGTCACGGCGCCCGCTGCCGACTCGCGCGTACTGGTATGACTGACACGTCACACGGTCGGACCGCTCGTGCCGACCACACGTAACGTCGTACTGGTGCATGATAGTTCTTGGCATGGGTGTAGAGCTTGCCCGGCGGTCGTCTCCTCGGCGCGCCCGGGTGGCCGTCTCGACCAGTCGGTACCTCACCGTCGCTTATCCCAATCACTGAGCAAAATCATATGAGATTTTACATAGATTATATAAAATATCAGATATATTAAGATAACTCGATTTCCGTTCACTTATCCCTGAATAATCGTTCTTGTCGCCGAAACTGGCATCTACTGAATGTCTGGGCCGCAAGTGAATCCCCCGATAGCTTCGTCTGTCCGTACTGCGTGAATATATCAGATATTTCCACTTAATGTATATTAAATCTGAAATTTCATCGAAGGAGCCCTCGGCCGCCCCGCGGGCGTCAGTCGTCGCCGGCCGCGGCCCCCCTCACACCGCTTCGAGTGAGTGAGTGCCGCCGGACGGTCCGGTAGAACCACAGCGATGCGCCACCGCCGCCGACGACGTTCGAGGCGGCGAACGCGACCCAGATACCACCGGGACCGACGGCGTTCGCCCCCCACAGCGCGGCCGGAATCCGCACGACGCCGAGCGCAAGGATGACGATGAGCGACGCCGCTGTCGTCCGCCCCGCCCCCCGAAGCCCGCCGGTGAACACCCGCATCAGTCCGACGAATCCGAACGAGGGGGCAATCGTTCGGAGGAAGGAAACGCCGGCGTCGACGACGGTCGCGTCGGTTGCGAACAGGCCGACGAGCGGACGGGCGGCGATCCAGATGACGACGCCGCAGGCGCTCATGACGCCGAACAGGAACACCGCGGCGAAGCGGTTGGTCGCCGTCGCACGGTCGGCCGCTCCCGCGCCGAGGTTTTGTCCCGTCATCGTTTCGACCGCGCTCGCGAACGCGACCGTCGGGAGGACGACGACCGAGAAGACGCGCGTCCCGACCCCGTAGCCGGCGACGACGCCGGTCGAAAACAGCCCGACGACGGCCAAGAGGAGGTTGATTGAGACCGCCCGTCCGGTCTCTTCGAGGGCGGTCGGCAGGCCGAGCCGGAACAGTCGCCTCGCGGCCGTGGCGCTCGGGACGAACTGCCTCGGTCGGAGTCGGAGCCCGCGCCGTCCGTCGAGGAGGACTCCCACACCCACGACGGCGGCCAGCCCGCGACAACACACCGTCGCTATCGCCGCCCCGCGGATGCCGAGTTCGGGCGCGCCCCACCACCCGAAGACGAGCACCGGGTCGAGGACGACGTTGAGTGCGACCGACCCCGCCATGACGAGCATGGGCGTGACGGTGTCGCCGCGGCCCCGCATGAGCGAGATGAACGCGTAGAACGCGAACACGAACACCATCCCCAGCGAGACGATGCGCATGTAGGCGGTCGCCAGCGGGAGGACTGCGGGTGACGCGCCCATGAGCGCGAGCACGTCGTCGACCGCGACGTAGGCGACAGCGCCGACGCCGACGGCCGCGATGGTCGTGTACGTGAGCGTCTGCGCCGCGGCCCGCTCCGCGTCGAGCGACTCGCCCGCGCCGGTGTGCTGGGCGACGAGGACGCTCCCGGCGATAGAGAGGCCCAGCCCCAGCGAGAGGAACAGGAACACCAGTGGGAACGCGAACGAGATGGCCGCGAGC
>NZ_JPES01000002.1:0-18920 GCF_000730175.1 Haloferax sp. ATB1
GCGCTCGCGCGGTTCGACGGCTTCGCCGACCGCCGGGGCGTCGCCGGTCTGTTCGTCCTGTTTCTCCTGCCGGCGTTTCCGGACGACGCGCTCTGTGCGCTCGCCGGGCTCTCGCCGCTTCGACTGCGGACGCTCGTCGTCCTCGTCGCCGTCGGTCGACTGCCGACGTTCGCCCTCGCGGCGGCCGCCGGGCAGAGCGCGGGCGCGGCGAACTACGAGGCGGTGGCGCTCCTCGTCGGAATCGGCGTCGTCGCCTCGGCGGTCGTCTACCGCTACCGCGACGAGTTGACGGCGCGAGTCGGCTGAGGCTGAGTCGGAAAACACGAGTCCGCGGCAGTTACCGAAGCAGTCGGTGAATCCCGACGAGGTTACCGAAGCAGTCGGTGAATCCCGACGAGGTTACCGAAGCAGTCGGTGAATCCCGTAGATGCCCACCGCGCACGCGACCGGCGGGACGAGCCCGTAGATTGCGGGGAGGTCGTAGAGGAGTTGGACGACGGGAACGAGCGCCGAGACGGTCACGGGACCCACCGCGAACGGCTCGACGGGCGTCTGAAGCTCCGCCGGCACCGACGCGACGAGCCCGACGTACACCGACAGCATGAACACGAACCCCGCGAGCGCGAGGCTCAGGTCGTACCGCGGTTCCGAGCCGGTGCGGCGGTGTCGGCGGGCGACGAACAGTACGGGAGCGACCAGCGGCGCGACGACGAACAGCCCCACGAGGACGTAGAACGACCGGGAGAGGGTGAGCGAGCCACCGGGGACGCCGGCGGTCGCGCCGATGAGCACTACGAGTCCGAAAGCGACGAACAGCGAGACGACACCCGTCGCGAGGGCACCGACGAGCACGTAGCACTTGAACAGCCACGACTCGCTGTGCCGGAAGGCGTACGGGAACGCGCCGATGACGCCGCCGTAGTCGTCTGCCATCGGTCGCCCTTGGGAGCGGCCGCGATTAAAGCGACCGGTGTCGTTTTGACGCCGGGCGACGCGGCATCCTGTATGCAGGTAGACCTCGGGAACGTCCTCGACACGGCGTCGGCCCACGGCGTCTCGCGCGAGACGCTCGAACGACTCGACGGCCGCGTCGCGGCCGCCCACGACCGCATCGAACGAGGCCGAGAGGCCGGCGAACACGGCTACGAATCGCTGAACCTTCCGAACAGCACCGACCCCGCGGCGATTCGCGACGCGGTGAGCCGGTTCGACGACCCCTCGGCGGTCGTCACCGTCGGCATCGGCGGGAGCGCCCTCGGCGCGGCCACCCTCACCGACGCCCTCGAAAGCGACGTGGACGCCTACTACCTCGACAACGTCGACCCGGAGGCCGTCGAGCGCCTCCTCGACTCGCTGGACCTCTCATCGACCGTCGTCAACGTCGTCTCGCGGTCCGGCACGACCGCCGAGACGCTGGCGAACTTCCTCGTCGTGCAGGAGGCGATGGCCGACGCGGGCGTCGACTGGGCCGACCGGACGTTCGTCACGACCGGCGAGGAGGGCAACCTCCGCGACCTCGCCGACAAGCACGACCTCCCGTCGCTCCCCGTCCCTGACGGCGTCCCCGGTCGCTTTTCGGTGCTCTCGACGGTCGGCCTCGCCGCCGCGGCCCTCTGCGGCCACGACATCGAGGCGGTGCTGGAGGGCGCGGCCGCACAGGAAGCGCGCCTGTCGGACTCGCTTTTCGACTCGCCGGCGTACGCCTACGGCGCGGTCTCCTACGCCCTCGCCGAGCGCGGCCTGCGACAGAACGCGATGATGCCCTACGCGGAATCGCTCGAAACGTTCTCCGAGTGGTTCGCCCAGCTGTGGGCCGAGTCGCTCGGTAAGGACGGCCTCGGCCAGACGCCCCTGCGGGCGCTCGGCGCGACCGACCAGCACTCCCAGCTTCAACTGTACCGCGCCGGCCCGCGCGACAAACTCGTGACGCTCGTCCGCGCCACGGAGCGCGAGGACGTGGCCATCCCCGAGACCGACCTCGACGGCCTCGCGTACCTCGGCGGCTCGTCGCTCGGCGAACTGCTCGACGCCGAGTTCGAGGCGACCGAGGCGAGCCTCGCCGCGGCCGGCTGTCCGAACGTCCGCATCGAACTCGACCGCGTCGACGAGTACGGCCTCGGCGAACTCCTCTACGCGATGGAGGCCGCCTGCGTCCTCTACGGCGAACTCGCCAGCGTTGATACGTTCATCCAGCCGGCGGTCGAGTGGGGCAAGCGCGCCGCCCGCGGCCTGCTCGGCGGCGGCGACTTCGAGGAAGCGGACGCAGTCGAAGAGAAATCTCGGCTGGTCGTCGAGTAGTCGGAGCGAGAGGCTCACGGCGACCACAGCCGAGAGCTAACTTTTGCGGCGACCACCGAACGACCATCCAGCGACGACTCCCGAACAGTCCACGGGGTGGGACTGAAAGGGGGTTCCGCAGTCCGGTCCTCCTCTCGAAACGGCGCAAACGACACAGACTCACGTGACTCCACAGAATGGTGAGAATCGACCCGAACCGGTTATCCGACCCCGTTCCGAAGGGGAGGGCAATGGCACACGACACCGCCCGCGCGTCTGCGAGCCCCGCAGACCACCTCCAAGCGTACGGTGGCATCATCATCGTCGTCGCCCTCTCGCTCATCGTCGGCGCGACGTTCGGCTCGCTCGCCGGCGGTCTCGCTCGCGGCGTGGTTCCGGGCGACACCGCACTCATCGGCGCGATACAGAGCGCCGGACAGTTCATCGGCTTCGGCGTCGTCGGCGCGGGCTACCTCGCCGCCCGCGACGACTGGGATCTGATTCGGTTCGAGCGACCGACCGCCCGCGACGCCCTGTGGATCGTCGGCGGGTTCGTCGCCGTGATGGGCGTCTACCTCGGCGCGTCGGCGCTGATGTCCGCGCTCGGCATCCAGAGCGGCGACAGCGTCATCGCCCAACAGGGCCGCGAGAACCCGGTGTACTTCCTGTATCTCACCGTCGTCACCATCGTCCTCGTCGGCCCGGCGGAGGAGCTTATCTTCCGCGGCGTCGCCTTCGGTGAACTCCGCCGACTCTGGGGTCCCGCGCCGGCGGTCGTCCTGTCGAGTCTGGTGTTCGCGTCGATTCACGTCTGGTCGTTCTCCGGCGAGGGAGCCTTCGTCTCGCTCGGAATGGTGTTCCTCCTCGGGAGCGTCCTCGCGCTCGTCTACGAGAAAAGCGGAAACCTGCTCGTCGCCGCGCTGGTCCACGGGCTGTACAACGCGGTCCAGTTCCTCGTGAGCTACGCGCAGGCGACCGGCATGGTGTAAACTACCCTACCCTACTCCCTCGGCGCTGTGCGCCTCGGTCCTTGAGGGTAGGGCTTTGATGTGGACTCCCGGCAATCAGTCCCCAGTAATAGGCTGGTGACTCTCACCGTTCAACATCCCACCATTCACACGCACGTCTACTGGTGCGTCTCCGCTCCCCGACTTGGGCGAGGAACGGAGGCTATGTGTCTGTTTCCGGGCGTATCGCACCCCGATATTCTTCGCCGCATTGTAGTCCGCGTTGACCTCATACTCGCATTTCTGGCACTCGAAGTGTTCTCCCTTGCGGTTGCCGTCGTGCGTAAAGCCACAGTCCGTCCGAGAACACCGTTGGGACGTGTGGTTCGGCTCAACCTCCTCCACGGAGACACCCTGCTCTGGTGCCTTGTAGGAGACGTACTCGGCGAGGCGTCGGAACGCCCACACGTGGTGCCACTTCGCGTCTGGAAGCCGCTCGCGGATGTCTGTTAGGTCCTCGAACACGATCACGTCGCAGGCGTGTTCGACGGCTTCCGAAACGATCTCGTTGGCAACCGTGTGGATGTACTGTTTCCGCCACGCTTCTTCACGCTTGCCGAGCCGAAGCAGCGCGTTGTGTGCGGCCTGCGTGCCGCGCTGTTGCATCTCACCACGCCGCTTCTCGAACTCGCGGCACCAATGGTCGTACTCGTCTCCCTGCCAGAACGTGCCGGTCGAAGCTACTGCGAGGCTGTTGACGCCGAGGTCGATACCGAGGACTGTTTGGTGCCCGGTATCTGCCGAAACCTCGGGCTCGTCGTCATCGTACTTCCGGGTCGTAATGTGGAAGTAGAACTCGTCGGTCGCCTTGTCGTATTGGAGTGTACTCGCCCGGAACTCGTACTCTTCGGAAAGAACGTACTGTTCGTAGGGTGCCGGGCTGTCCGCCGGGAGTTCAAAGTCGCACTCAACACGCCCGTTGACGGTTGAAAGCGAAACTTTGTTTCGGTAGAATGTGGCGCTTCGCTTATCGTACAGCATACTCCACGAGGTGAACTCCGGTCGGCTCACGCGCTTGCCCTGTTTCCACCGTTCGACACACCCTGTCGTTGCTTGGACGGCACGTCGGATGGCTTCTTGGACGAGGTTCGCGGTGAGTTCTGTTTCCTCTCGCAGTTCCTCATAGAGCGCATCCCGTGCGGTCGCGTTCGCCGTAACGCAATTCGTGTAGGAGCGATCGTCCCAACAGAACTCGGCGGCACGGTTTGCACAGTGAAGGAACTGGCGAGCTGACTCGTGGAGGTCGTCGCGTCGCTCATCGGGAACGATGAGTTTGACCGGCGCGGTTCGACGCACCTCCATACTTCAGATGAAGAACTATCGGTTCTTAATTATTTAGGAGTCAGGTGGCCAGAGTATGCCGGTTGTGCCGTACCATGTCGGTTTCCTCTCCGACCTACTCGCTCGCTTCGCTCACTCCTTGAGGTCGGAGGCTCCACCTTGTATAATGCTGAAAAAGAACGTCGGACAGCCGAGTCGAGTCGGCCGGGTCGACCGGCTTACGCCGGATTCTTCCGCGACAGCTCCATCCCGCAGATGGGACAGCGCTCTTTGTTCTCGTCGAACTCGCGGCCGCAGCCCTGGCACTGGAACTTCCAGTCTCGTTGTTCTGCGATGCCGTCTTGGGCGATGACTTCGACGCCGACGTTGAGTCGCTCGGCGACGTTCTGCATCGCGTAGTCGTCGGTGACGAGCGTCGCGTCGAGTTCGAACGCGGCGGCGATGAGGCGCGTGTCGGTCTCCGAGAGCACGTCGCGGTCGCCGGTCTCGCCCGCGGCGCGAAGCACCTTGTCTACGGTCCCCTGTCCGGGGATGTGGACGTACATGCCCGCGCCTTCGAGGGCGTCGAAGCGGAAGGCGTGCTCGCCGGTGAGTTCTTCCTTGACGAGGGGAATCGAGGCCGTCTCGTCGTCGGTGTGGTACTCGTGGATGAACGCAGAAGCGTCGAGAATCCGCATTGAGAATCTATCCTGAAACTACCGTTGGACGACGATGTAATCCTTAACCGCCTGCACGCGATTCACCGGGACTCGGAACCGACCGCGGTCGTCCTGGTCGAACGCCACGCGGCTCGGGGCGACCTGTTCGTTCGGCTGGACGAGGAGGTCGTGAAGCTCGCCCGATTTCAGATCCATCGTGATGTTGTACAGCATCCCGAGTTCCGTCCCGTCGGACCCCATGACGGCCTTTCCGGACAGGTTCTCGGCGAGTATGTCGGCCATACACTCCCTTTCCTCGCCGGTTCACATAAACGACACGGGCACGTCTGACGGGCGGCCGACGAGTTTGCGTAGTGCGGTGATTATCAAGCCAGAGAACAGTCGAGACACACAGACGGTCGAAATAGAAATATCGGGAGCTGTCTTGCGATTTTCTAAAACAAATATATAAATAATCTGCTTTCATGCAGAGGACATGAACGACCAGCCAACTCGCCGTTCGTTTCTGCGAGCGGGCGTTGCGGGCGGGGTCACGGCGAGTGTCGTAGCTGCCGGGGCCGGGTCGGCGTCCGCAGCAGAGCGAACGACAGTATCCGGAAAAATCGTCGCCAAGAGCGGGGCAACCGCGTCGAACGACGAGATAAATGCGGCAGGTGCGGGCTACTTCACCACGCGAACGGACCGTGAGGGGAAGTTCGAGATCGAAGTCAGGACGAACAGCCAGTACGAACTCTGCTTCTACAAGGCGGACTCGAGGAGCGACCTCGAACCGACGAAAGACGGCGTACCGCACGTCTATATGTTCGAGGAGATTCGCGTCGGCACCCAGCCAGTCGACCTCGGTGACGTTCTCGTACCGACTGCCGACCTCGTCGACGTTCGCGCGGTGAAACCAGATGGGGAGCCGCTACTCGGGGGCGTCGCGCAGATTCGTGACGACGGGTTCGGAACCAACCCCGGGCGAGTCTACATCGACGACGACGGCTACGCAGTCATCGAGGGAAGCGACGTCAGCGGATTCGAAGTTGTCGGTGACGTCACCGTCGAAGTCGAACCGCCGCGACACGGTGACTACCCGGACGCCACCTACAGCTATCCGCTCTCCGTCGATGGCCCGACGACGGTGACCGCCACGGTGAGCAAGAACGGCGTGTCGTGGGACGCCTCGGACGGAGTCACGGGATCAGACGGCGAGATGCCGCCAGCGACACAAACACCCGAACCGACGACCACGACACCCGAACCGACGACCGAATCCGAGCACTCCACGGACGAATCAGGTTCGCCCAGCGGAACAACGACGCCCGCGTCACAAAACGCCTCAACTCCCGCGACACCGAGTCGTGGGTTCTTGTCGAACGGCGCGTCAACGGAAGAACTCGATGCATTAATCGACCCGTTCGTCCTGACCGTCGGCGGCTTTCTCTTGTCCGTTCTCGGCATCGCGCACAACCTCGTGAGGGGGGACTAGCGATGGCTCGCGGCAAACCAGCACTCTGGAGTTCGGTTCTCGGTCTCCCGTTCGTCGGTGCAGGCGGATGGTTCTACTTCGGCCAGGAGACCTACCCGCAGGACGTCGCGATTCCGTTCGTCCTCTTCGGAACGTTCATCGTCGCCGTCGGCGCGTACGTCCACGCCGTCTCACCGAGCGCGCCTCGACTCTCCGACGGCGAGAAGATACTGGAGACGAGACATCCAACCCAGCGAGTCGCACGAGTGAAGGTGGCGGCCGGAGTCCCGCTTCTCGCGCTGACGATTTACCTCCTGTACTTCACCTACTATCCGTACGTGTATCCGACGGCCACGCTCGTCATCGGTCTCTACCTGTTTTCGGTGGGTATCCACACCTACTGGACGAACTCGCTGACGACGTACTACGTCACGACGAACCGTATCATCAAGGAGTACCGCTTCGTCTCACTCGTCCGCCAAGAGATTCCACGCTCGAAGGTTCGTGGCGTACAAGAGCGCAAATCGGTCACGGAGAGTCTTGTCGGGCTTGGAAGCGTCATCGTGGCGAGTGGCGGCGGTCACTCGCTGGAGATTCGGATGCGAGATATGGAGCGCTCGGGGCCGTTCGCGGACAGTATTCGCAACCTCACGGAATGACCGCGTCAGGACGGGTGGCTACCGACGTGTACCACCGTCCCCGTCGCGTGGGGCCGTGACGATGGACTTAACTTGAGTCACCGACTCGATTCCGGTAAGAGCTTTCTCCGGGGCGATTCTCCATGTCCGACACTGATTCGACGTCACAATCCGATACGCTTCGCACACCCATCGTGGCCGTCCTCGGCCACGTGGACCACGGGAAGACGAGTCTTCTCGACAAGATTCGCGGGTCCGCCGTCAGCGAGGGTGAAGCCGGTGCCATCACCCAGCACATCGGCGCGACCGCGGTCCCCTTAGACACCGTCTCGCAGATGGCCGGTAGCCTGGTCAAACCCGAGGACTTCGACCTCCCGGGGCTGTTGTTCATCGACACGCCGGGTCACCACTCCTTCAGCACCCTCCGCTCGCGCGGCGGGGCGCTCGCCGACATCGCCATCCTCGTGGTCGACGTGAACGATAGCTTCCAGCCACAGACCGAGGAAGCCATCGACATCCTCAAACGAACGGGGACGCCGTTCATCGTGGCCGCGAACAAGATAGACACGACGCCGGGTTGGAACCCCCAAGAGGGGGAACCCATCCAGAAAACGTACGAGGAACAGTCCCAGCGCGCCCGCTCGAAACTCGACGAGAAACTGTACGAGATTATCGGCGAACTCTCCGACCGCGGTTTCTCCTCGGACTTCTACTGGCGCGTCCAGAACTTCCAGTCCAACATCGGCGTCGTCCCCGTCTCCGCGCTCACCGGCGAGGGCATTCCGGACCTGCTGGGCGTCCTGATGGGCCTGTCTCAGCGCTACATGAAAGACGAGATGGCCATCGACGTGGCGGGTCCCGGTTCCGGGACGGTTCTCGAAGTCAAGGAGGAACGCGGCTTCGGCGCGACCCTCGACGTGGTCCTCTACGACGGGACGATTCGCGCGGGCGACACCGTCGTCGTCGGCGGCGCGAACGACCCCATCGTCACCGAGGTCCGCGCGCTCCTCCAGCCCCGCCCGAACGCCGAGATTCGCACCGAAAAGCGGTTCGACAAGGTCGACGAGGTCCGCGCCGCGGCCGGCGTGAAAATCGCCGCGCCCGACCTCGAAGACGCGATGGCCGGCGCGCCGGTCCGCGTCGTCGGCGACCGAGACCTCGACGAGGTCATCCGCGAGGTCGAAGCCGAACTCGCCGACATCGAAGTCACCACCGAGGAGGAGGGCGTCGTCGTCAAGGCCGACACGCTCGGCAGCCTCGAAGCGATGGCGAACGCCTTACAGGAGGCCGAAGTCCCCATCCTCCGCGCCGAGGTCGGCGACATCGCCCCGCGCGACGTTGCCGTCGCCTCGACCGCCCGCGAGCCCGAGCACAAGGTCATCCTCGGGTTCAACGTGGACGTGCTCTCGAACGCCGAGGCCGAACTCGAAAAGAACGACGTGAAGCTGTTCGAAGACGACGTTATCTATCAGCTCGTCGAGGAGTACGAAGACCACGTCAACGAGATGAAGCGCGCCCAACAGGAGACGATTCTCGACAAAATCGTCCGCCCGTGTCGCTTCCGCATCCTTCAGGACCACGTCTTCCGGCAGAACAACCCCGCCGTCGTCGGCGTCGAAATCATGTCCGGGACTATCAAGAACAACATGAACGTCGTGAAGTGGGAAGACGGCGAGCCCAACCGCGTCGGCCAGCTCTCGGGCATCCAAGAGAACGGCGAGGACGTATCGAGCGCCCGCGCGGGGTCGCGCGTCAGCGTCGCCATCGACGGCCCGACGGTCGGCCGGCAGATAGACGAGGGCGACGAACTCTGGATCGAACTCCCCGAGAAGCACGCGAAGATTCTCGAACAGGAACTCCGCGACGACATCCCCACCGACGAACTGGAGGCGCTGTCTGGCTACCTCGAAAAGCACCGCCGCCGCGACCCCTTCTGGGGGAAGTAGGCGGCTCACCGCACCCCGAAAGTCGTCGACTCGCCGCGTCACGACACCAGCGAACCACGACCCGCGGGGCCGTCCCGTCAAGCGAAATAACTACTATTCACACGTTCGTATTCGTCTCCGAGTGGTATCATGCGCACGCGAACACCCCATAGCGACAGCATCGTCTCGGAAGCGACGCGGTACGACGCCATTCTCGCGACACTGCCGCTCCCACTTCTCGTCGGGACGGCGGTCGGCACGCTCTCGCCGCTCCCGCTCTCACTCGTCGTCGGCGCGAGCGGACTCGTTTCGGCGGCCGTGCTCGCGTACGGGTTGTTCGTTGCGACGCCACAGTTGGTGACCGGTCCGGACGGTGGGTCGGGGACGACCACCGAGACCGACGTCCCACTCGACTGGGTTACGTCTCGCGTCCGCGACGACACCGGTCGAAACCGCCGTCGCGGGAGCGTCTAGGCGAGTTCACTCGCGCGCTCGGGTCCGCTCAGGGACGGTTCCACTCCCAGAACCAGTACGCCGCGCCGAACAGCATTAGCCCCGCGCCGAACGCCGAAGTCGCCGGTTCGGGGAAGACAAACAGCAGGAAGCCGACGATGATGAGCGTCGTCGGACCAATCTCGTCCGCGTAGTCGAAAATCGAAGCCATACTTTCTCTTTCGACCGCCTCCGTGAAGTGTATTGTTCTCGTTCTGAAGTGACGAGAGAACTCGGAGACGAGTCGCAGGACAGGCGACGGAACGACGGCGAGAAATCGGACGGCAGGTCGCAACCACGCGTCAGTCGCCACTCGGCCCCGACGGCGACGGGGGGTATCCGGGGTTATCGCGCGGCGGGCGTGAGGTCGTCGCCGACGGCGCTCATCACCTGAAACGCCGCGCTGGCGGCGAGGCCGCGGGCGACCTCGTTGCGGTCCTCGTCGGTGAGTCCCGCGTCGAGGTCGTCGGCGTCGGGCGAGAAGCCGGCGCTGACGGGGTGGCCGACCGGCGGGTGGACGGCCACGGTCGCCAGCGGTCCGTTCGCCCCGGTCGAGAGCTCAGAGCCGACAGCGAACCCCTCGGGGAGGTACGACTCGGTGCGCGAGACGATGCCGGCGACGGCCCGCCGGAGTGCGTCCATCTGCTCGACGGTCAGTTCTCGGTTGGCCGACGGCTGGCCGGCCCCAGCCACGCCGGGAGCGCCCGCATATGGGTTGTTCCCGTTCATCAGTCGTCTGCGATACGGGTAGGACGTGTAAAAAGCCGTCGTCGGCGGTGATGTGGTGAGCGAATCGAAAACCGGCTGGCCGCGCGGCGACGCCGCCGTCAGGCCGGTCGCGGGAGCGAGACGGTGACCACGGTCCCGTGGGCCTTCGGCTTCGAGATGTCGAGCGACCCGCCGGAGGCGTCGACGATGGCGCGGACGAGCCAGAGACCGACGCCGCTGGTGTGCGAAAGCGGCGTCTCAGCCCCGGACAGGAGGGCATCGCGCTCGGCATCGGGGATTCCGGGGCCGTTGTCGGTGACGGTAACCCCGACGACTTCGCCGAGTTGCCAGACGCCGACGTGCACCTCCGGCTCGTCGCAGTCGGCGTGGACGACGGCGTTGTCGAGTAACTCCGCGAGACTCCGCGGGAGCGCCGGGTGCGCCCGCACGACGAGCGTCTCCGGCGAGGCGACCGAAACCTGTACCTCCGGATACTCCATTTCGAGGTCCTCGACGGCGTCGGCGACCGCACAGGAGAGGTCGACATCGACCTCGTTCCCCTCAGCGAGTTCGACGGTGCGGAGGAGCGCGACCTCGTCGCTCACTTCGACCAGCCGGTTCGCGCGCTCCTGAATCGCCTCGACCGGGTCGATGTTCGAACTCGCGTCGCCTTTCGACTCGACGAGTTCGGCGTAGCCGAGGATGGCGGTGCAGGCGTTTCTGATGTCGTGTCTGAGGATTCGATGGAGGACACTCGTGTGTGCGAGCGTCGATTCCAGTTGCTCGGAGGTCCGGTTCAGTTTGGACTGACTCCGGTTGACGAGGGCGTACACCAACAGCGCCGAGAGGCCGACGAACAGCCATCCCTTCGCCGTCTGGATGAGCTCGTGGTTAGGGAGTCCCTCTACGAGACTGTCGCTCGTCGCGACCCAGAGGAATCCGAAGGCGGCGTAGATAAGCGCCACTCGCCCGGGGGACAGGTCGAACGGCGCGTCACCACTCATGCCGGAGGGATTCTCACAAAAGCTGATGAGTCCGTCGGTCAGCGCATGGGGGCGTCAGAAGATAGATTCGCTCTGCCCGTAGGCCGCGACCGTGACGGCGGTGGTGTAGCCGTCGCCCTCGTGGGTGCCGGTCGTGAGTGCGACGTCCTCGTCGTCGAAGGACCACTCGCGGAGGTTCCGGCCCGCTTCGAGACCGTCGAGGACGGCCGCACGAACGCTCGCTTCGTCGGTGCCGGACGCCTCGTAGAACAGACCGGGGCCGGAGCCGGTCGCCCAGCCGAGGCCGGCGACGACCGTCTCGCCGGGCGTCGAGGTGGTTTCGCGGGCCTGCACCACGGTCAGTCGGTTGCCCGCCGGGCCGAGGTCGGGGGCCACGTCGACCGCCTCGACGGTCGCGTCGGCGGGGACGACCGAGGAGACAGTGACGAGGTTGTAGTTGTGGACGTTGGCGGCGGCGAGGGCGGCGTCGTACGACGCCATCTCGGTGGGGGCGGTGCCGACCCCGCGGACGACGCGAATCGTGTTCATGTCCGAACTCTCGCGGCGGCGGAAAAGGGGGTTACGAATAGTGGCGCTCGAAAGCCGGGGGAGGTGGAGGCGTTGACGACCGTCTCCGGCGGCGGTCCCCGGCTGATTGCCTCAGTACTGGTAGTCAGTGAAGCCCGAGATGGGCCCGGTGCCGGACTCCTCGACGTTCGAGAGCTTCTCGTGGGCGGCGTCGAAGTCCGCGCCCGTCACCTCGGTCCGGCCGTCGCGGATGGCGAACATCCCGGCCTCGGTCGTGAGCGACGCGATGTCCGCGCCGGAGTAGTCGTCGAGTTCCTCGGCGAGCGCGTCGAGGTCCACGTCGTCGGCGACGTTCATGTCGCGGGTGTGGATGTCGAGAATGCGGCGGCGGCCCTCGACGGCTGGCTTGGGAACCTCGATGAGACGGTCGAACCGCCCCGGACGGAGGATGGCCTCATCGAGCATGTCGAAGCGGTTGGTCGCCGCGATGATGCGGATGTCGCCGCGGTCGTCGAAGCCGTCCATCTCCGAGAGGAGCTGCATCATCGTGCGCTGGACCTCGGCGTCGCCGGAGGTCTTCGAGTCCGTGCGCTTCGAGGCGACGGCGTCGATTTCGTCGATGAAGATGACCACCGGTTCGCGCTCGGCGGCGAGCTTGAACAGGTCGCGGACGAGGCGCGCGCCCTCGCCGATGAACTTCTGGACGAGTTCGGAGCCGGCCATCTTGATGAACGAGGCGTTGGTCTCGTTGGCGACGGCCTTCGCGAGCATCGTCTTACCTGTCCCCGGCGGGCCGTACAGGAGCACGCCCGCGGGTGGGTCGATGCCGACTTCCTCGAACATCTCGGGGTTCTCGAGGGGCTGTTCGACCGCCTCGCGGACCTCGCGGACCTGCTCGTCGATGCCGCCGATGTCGTCGTAGGTGACCGTCGGCGACTCGACGACCTCCATCGCCTGCGCCCGCGCGTCTGTCTCGTCGTCGAGGATAGTCTGGACGGCGAACGAGTCGTTGATGGCGACGCGGTCGCCGGGTTCAATGTCGTCGATGTTCAGGCTCGGTGCGAACTCGGTCAGGACCTCCTGGTTGTTGCCGTGCTGCTTGATGATGACGCCGTCGTCGGTCAACTCCTCGACCGTGGCGATGTAGTACGAGGCCGTCTTCAGGGCCTCGTTTCGCGCCTTCATCTGGTCGACCTCGTCGACCAGTTCGGCGTGACGGTCGTCGGCGTTCTGGAGCCGCTGGTCGAGTTCGCGGTTGACGTCGACCATGCGTTCGAAGTGCTGGCGGAGTGCAGAGAGACGCTCTGCATCCGACATCTCGGGGTCCAGATCGAGATGAGGACGTTCCGGGAGAGATGGACTCCGTGACATCAGTGATTAGCCACACTTAGGCATGCGCGTAAATGTGCCTTTGGGTCAGAGAACACGAGTGCACGCTCGAAGCGGTTTTAGGTGACAGCGACTCCGTGGCAGTTCGGCTTCCGGGCGAATCGGCGGCCCGCGGGCGGTGTCTACGACTTGCGCGAAGCAGACGGGCGCAGCAAGAGCACGCGTATCAAGAAGATGTGGAAGGAGGAAGTTGCGGAGGTTCGGTGTGTACAGGTCGCCCCTCGTTTCGGCCCGACATGCCCTCCGCGAGAACAAATACGACGCCCACCGACTTGAAAGGAATTCGTCATCGCCGAGAACGTCCCGTAACTCGGGATATCGGTATTCATCCGGTACTATCCGCCGATCGATGCTTGGAAGCCACTGACCGAAGGCCGTCAGCGGGTCCGCTCGCCCTGATAGCTCCCGTCGTAGGTCTCGTCGTGGGTCGCGTCCGCGAGGACGATTTGCGCCACGCGCGCGCCGCGTTCGAGTTCGACCGGGTGGTGGACCTGCAAGAGCCCCTCGCCTTTCCCCTCGTAGCCGGCGTCCCAGACGGCCGTGTTCAGCATACAGGAGTTTCGCATGAGCGACGACCGCGGGTAGATGAAGCCGACGTGGTCCTCGGGGATGTGGACCGTCTCGGCGTACTGGAGGACGTAGCCGCCGGGGTCGAGTCGGTACGTCTCGGTGTCAGGGTCGGCGAAATCGAGGGCCCGACGCTCGCCGACGGTCTTTCCCTCGCGGCCGAGGCGGCCCGGTTCGACCTGTTCGAGGACCGCTTCGAGCGTCAGGTCGACGCCGTTGGGTTGGACCTGTTCGGCCGTGACCGGCGAGATGTGCTGTGCGACGAACGAGCCAGCGCGGTGCATATCCGAACCCCGTCCAGCGGGCGCAAAACTGTGCCGAACCTCGGTCGGTCGGCGGCCCGAGGGCGGCGTCGATTCCGAGGTCGTGACGGGCTCCAAACACCCCCGGTATCGAGGGGGTGAGAGAGCACCGAATCACCCCCCATTTGGGGCGGTGACGCCCCCCGCGGTGACAAGTCACATGGGAGAACCAACAAGGAGTTTAATGGCCCTTAGACGCTAGAAACCCCGAGACGGCGCTATCTTTCACGTTCGAAGATAGGGAAGTACGCGGGATTTATATTCGAGGACCATCGAGGTTCGGGTGTTATGGGACAGACGCTCACGGAAAAGATTCTCTCGGACCACCTCGTCGAGGGTGACCTCACCCCCGGAGAGGAGATCGGAATCGAAATCGACCAAGTCCTGATGCAGGACACGACTGGGACGATGGTTTGGCTCCAGTTCGAGGCGCTCGACCTCG
The DNA here is from genome assembly GCF_000730175.1 of Haloferax sp. ATB1. Lineage (NCBI taxonomy): Archaea > Methanobacteriati > Methanobacteriota > Halobacteria > Halobacteriales > Haloferacaceae > Haloferax > Haloferax sp. ATB1. The sequence continues at coordinate 14,649 of NZ_JPES01000002.1, forward strand.
ACGAGGCGCAGACCGAACTCGCCGCCCAGTACTGCGACCACCAGACCTACCAGTTCGACTTCAAGAACACGGACGACCACCGCTTCCTCCGTTCCGCGGCCGGGACATATGGTGCCCACTTCTCCCGCCCCGGTAACGGTATCTGCCACAACGTCCACAAGGAGAACTTCGCCGCGCCCGGCAAGACGCTCCTCGGCTCGGACTCCCACACGCCGACCCCCGGCGGCCTCGGCCAGCTCGCCATCGGTGCCGGTGGCCTCGACATCGCTGTCGCCATGGGCGGCGGCGCGTACTACGTCGAGATGCCGGAAGTCGTGAACGTCCGCCTCGAAGGCGAACTCCCCGAATGGTCCTCCGCGAAGGACGTCATCCTCGAGATGCTCCGCCGCGAGACCGTCAAGGGCGGCGTCGGCAAGGTGTTCGAGTACACCGGCCCCGGTGCTGAATCGCTCACCGTGCCCGAGCGAACCACCATCACCAACATGGGAACCGAACTCGGTGCCACCTCGTCGCTCTTCGAGACCGACGAGAAGACCAAGGACTACCTCGAGCGCCAGGGTCGCGGCGACGAGTACGTCGAGCTGACGGCCGACGACGACGCCGAATACGCCGACGAAATCGTCATCGACCTCGGCGACCTCGAACCGCTCATCGCCTGCCCGTCGATGCCCGACAACGTGGTTCCGGTCCGCGAAGTCGCCGGCGAGAAGGTCGAGCAGGTCCTCGTCGGTTCCTGTACCAACGGCGGCTACGAGGACGTCCTCCCGGCCGCGAAGATGGTCAAGGACCAGGAAGTCGCAAAGTACCTCGAGATGATCGTCGCGCCCGGTTCGAAGCAGGCCGGCGAGATGCTCGCCCGCGAGGGCTGGACGGCTGAGATGATGGCGGCCGGCGTCAACGTCTCCGAGGCGACCTGTGGACCGTGTATCGGTATCGGCCACGTCCCCGCCTCCGACTCCGTCTCGCTGCGTACCTTCAACCGCAACTTCGAGGGCCGCTCGGGCATCGAAGACGACAACGTCTACCTCTGCTCGCCGCAGGTCGCCGCTGCCGCGGCGCTCAAGGGCGAAATCGTCGACCCGCGCGACCTCGCCGACGAACTCGGCCTCGACGCCCCCGGCGTCGAACTCCCCGACAAGTACGACGGCTCGAAGACGGACCTCATCTACGCCGAAGATGCCATCGACGACGAGCTCATCAAGGGCCCGAACATCGGCGAAGTTCCCCTGCAGGACCCCCTCGGCTCCAACATCTCGGGTGAGACCCTCCTGAAGATGGAGGACAACATCACGACCGACCACATCATCCCGGCGACGTCCGACATCCTCAAGTTCCGCTCGAACATCGAGCGCCTCTCGGACTTCACGCTCTCGCGCGTCGACGAGACGTTCGCCCAGCGCGCCAAAGACGCCGGCACCGGCGTCCTCGTCGCGGGCGAGAACTACGGTCAGGGTTCCTCCCGCGAACACGCCGCGATGTGTCCGATGTACCTCGGCATCGAGGCGGTCCTCGCGCAGTCGTTCGCTCGCATCCACAAGGCGAACCTGTTCAACTTCGGTATCGTCCCCCTCGCCATCGACGAGGAGACGTACGAGAAGATCGAGCAGGGCGACGACGTCGAAATCGTCGACGACGTTGCCGAAGCCGTCGAATCCGGCCAGGAAGAGTTCACCATCCGCGTGAACGACGACTGGGAAGCGACGGCGAACCTGCACGCCTCCGAGCGCGAGCGTCGTATCCTCACCGCCGGCGGCAAGCTCCCCCTCACGAAGCAGCAGGCTGAGGGCGGCGCTGCCCCCGCGGACGACTAAACGCGACCAACACACTTTCTCGCTTTTTCGCCCGGCGAGCGGCGGCCATCGCGCGGCCGGTGGGGTGAGCCGCCCGCGACCGTGAGCGTCCGCCCCAACCACCGTCGCGCACCCGTGCCGTCGGGCTTTTGCGTGCCAACCACGTAGCGCCGGGCGTGACGTCGTTCGATGACGCGCTCGCCGGCGACTTGGTCGTCAGGCGGGTCGACCGGGCGGACCTCCTCGACGTGCTCCGCATCGAGCGGACGTGTTTCTCCGAGCCGTGGCCGTACTCCGCGTTCGAGATGTTTGTCGACGAGCCGGCGTTTCTCGTCGCCGCCCGCGGGGACGAGGTGCTCGGCTACGTCGTCGCCGACGTGATGCCGAACCACGGCAACGACATCGGCCACGTGAAGGACCTCGCGGTCCGTCAAGAGGCCCGCGGAAACGGCCTCGGCCGGCGGCTGCTCGTCCAGTCACTGACGGCGATGGCCATCGCGGGCGCGACGGTCGTGAAACTCGAAGTCCGCGTCTCGAACGACCCGGCTATCGGTCTCTACCGAAGCCTCGGCTTCGAACCCGCCCGCCGGGTGCCGGGCTACTACGGCGACGGCGAGGACGCGTACATCATGGTCCTCGACGTGGCGGAGTGGCAGCGCGCCTGACAGGACCGCTCGCGGCCGAAGGAGCGCTTATCACGACGAGCCACGTACACGAGTTGTGTTACCGTCCCCCACCGTTCTCTGTGTGAGTGACGACGGCGAGTTCGCGGCGTCTCTCGACTCGTCGCTGTCGTCGCTCGACGGAGCGACGACCGTCCGGCACGTCCGCACCCCCGCCGCGGCGCGCGCGGAACTCGTTTCCGCCTCGGCGGCCATCTCTTGTATCGTCCTAGCCGCCCCCACGGCGGCCAGCGACGAGGGGGCGTTCGTCCGCGATATCTACGCCCAGGGCATCGACGTCCCGGTCGTCGTCGCGGCCGCCGACCAAGAGACCGCGACCCGCGCGGTCGAAGCCGGTGCGACGGACTACGTCGTCCGCGACGACGACCCCGAGACGATGTCGTGGCTCGCCTTCCGCGTCGAGCGGGCGCTCGGCGAGTGCACTCTCGCGCGGAGCCACCGAGACCGAATCGAACAGCAGCGCGTCGTCTCCGAAATCGGAACGCGGGCGCTGACCGCCGTCGATCTCGACTCGACGCTCGACCACGCCGCGAGTCGCGTCCGCGACGTGCTCGACGCCAGTTCGGTCACGATTTTCGAGGGCCTCGACGACGGTGCGTTCCGCGTTGCCGCCGCCGCAGGCTGGTCGGCGAATCGGGGCCACGGACTCGCCGCAGCCGGGGGTACGCAGGCGGTCGAGACGTACCGGACCGGGCGTTCGATGCTCGTCGACGACTTCGACGACGACGAGCGCTTCGAACACGCGAGCGACGCGGGCCCGTCGGGCCCGAAAAGCGGAATGAGCGCGGCCATCGGCGGCGACGACACCCGGTGGGGAGCCATCGCCGTCCACGGCGTCGCCCGCGGGCAGTTCACCGACGACGACGTGCTCTTCTTGGAGAACATCGCTGCCGTCGTCGGCGCGGCGACCGAGCGGCACGAACTGAAAAGCGCCCTCTCGGAGGTCTTAGAGCGGATGGACGAGGCGGTGATGGGATTCGACGCGGACTGGCGTGTCACCTACGTCAACTCGACGGCCGAACACGGCCTCGGGATGTCGGCCGCGGCGGTGTTGGGGACGCGCATCTGGGACTCGGTGCCCGAGGCGACCGTCTTCCGCGAGGAGTTCGAGCGCGCGATGGAGCGACAGGAGCCGGCGACCTTCGAACAGTACTACGACCGCCTCGAAACATGGTACGCGGTTCGGGCGTACCCCTCCGAGACGGGGCTCTCGGTCTACTTCACCGACATCACGGAGCAGTTGGAACACGAGGTCGAAGCCGAGCAGTACGGGCGGATGCTGGCGACCGTCGCCGACGCGGTGTACGCGCTGGACGACGAGGGGCGGTTCGCGGCGGTCAACCCCGCGTTCGAGCGACTCACCGGACTCGACCGCGACCGCGTCATCGGGTCGTCCACGGCGGTGCTCACAGAGAACGCGAGCGCGACCGACGGCAGCGACGAGGCGTTCGCGTCGACCTCGCAGGGAATCGTGGAATTGGACCTGCAGACGCCCGACGAGGGAGTCGTCAGAGTCGAAGACCACCGGACGCCGCTGGTCGTCGGCGGCGAGGAAGTCGGCTCGGTCGGCGTCCTCCGCGACGTGACGAAGCGACACCGCTACGAGCGCCTGCTCGCGACGCTCCACGACCGGACCCGAGAGATGATGGGCGCGACCGACCGACAGGCGGTCCTCCGGGCCGCCGTCGACGCCTGCGACGAGGTGCTCGGCGACGCTCGGACGGAGCTGTTCGTCTTCGACGAGGCGGACACGAGCCTCGTCCGCGTCGGCGCGGCCGGAACCGGCCTCGGCGACAAGC
>NZ_JPES01000003.1:0-37039 GCF_000730175.1 Haloferax sp. ATB1
GCCGACGCCGGGACCGTCGTGGCGGCGAGTTCGGCCTCCGCGTAGCGCGCCACGAGCGCCTCCGGGTCGTCGCCGATGTCGAACTCGTCGGTGATTACCTCGAAGCCGACCGCGTAGGGGTCCACGGCGAGGTCCTCGAACGCGTCGAAGAAGACGGAGAGATACCGGTCGTAGGCACCTTCGGGTGCGTCCGGGACCGCGCGGTCGAAGATAGTCTGGAAGTCGGCGGTGTAGCGGAGGAGCGTCAGGTCGAGGTCGAAGAAGACGGCGGTCGTCATATCAGGGCCAGCGGCCGGGAACCACAAAAATCCCTACTCGTCGGCGGGTTCGAACTCGACGAGCGTCAGGTTCCGGTCGAGGTGGCAGTGGTCGTGCGGCGGGTTGCCGAGCACGTCGCTGATGCGGTACTCCTGGTCGAACTCGGCACCCTCGGGGACACAGTACTCGTGGCTGGGGCACTCGGTGTGCGGACACGGGCCCTGCAGGCTGGCTTTGCTTCCGGCGTACGCGCCCTTCGAGGGGACGTTCGCCGTGACCGGGGCCGGTTCGACCTCGACGGCGCGGACGCCCTCGTCGTGGACTGCGCAGTCGAGGACCTGCGTGTTCTCGCGCACGCCGAGGACCCGGTAACGGACGCCTTCGGTGAGGTTGAGACACTGCCGGCGGTACGGACAGCCCTCGCAGGCGCTCGATTCACCGTGGTAGACGAACTCGGTGCCGGGGTCGGTCAGGCGGGCACCGACAAGCGTAACGGAGGTCATAGCGGTGGTTCTCCTGCGAGGTGGTTAAGGCTCCCGCCCGGTCAGTTCGTCGAGCTTCTCGAAGTACTCCTCGCGGGGGACTTGGTAGGCGCTCCGGTAGTCTATCTCGCCGTCGGAAAAACGTCCGGCGATGTCGGTCGCGCCCTCGACGGCCGCTTCGCGGGAGTCGAACTCCTCGACGACGACTTCGATTTCGGGTTCGAGATAGAGCACGGCGTGCCACGTCTCGGTTCGAATCTGCGTCGCGCCCGGACGGTTCGCCCGCGACCCGTTCCACACGAAGACGGTCGGCATGCACTCGGCGGGAAAGGCGCTCTCGTTGAACACGTCGGGCCGAAACGCGAGGATGCGCCGCCCCTCGTGCTCGTCGTTCCAGAGGGTCCACCCGTCGGGCAGGTCGGTCATGGGCGTGCTAGTCCGCCGCGCGTCCTAAGCCTTCCCGCTTCCGCCGCCACCGCCGGTCGCCGTGACGCCGGCTCGGAGGCCGTGGTTCGCCCCTCGAAACTGACCGGTCGGGGACGACATGAATCTCATCCGACCCGATTAACGGGACCACCAACTGACTGAATCGCCGATTAAACCGACACACGTCGGTCGATTGGAGGTTCACACGACGTGGTACGTATCTGGATTGGTCGACATTCAAGACAATCAGTTGACTACTTTCAGAGAAAGCGTTATATGTTAACGTCTCTCATTGATTGGTAGTCTCGGTCCCCGGGCCGAGCGAGCCGTCGCGCATCGTCTGCCAATCGCCGATTCTGTCGCCCGTCGCCGACCCGTCGTGAGCGCGCAGCGGCGGCGACGCACTTCGATTCACCGCCCGCGGTCTGTCGCCGCGGGTCCGTGGCTCGCGGTGTGTCGTCTGCGACCCGCGAACGCGGGCGCGTCGCCCTCGGTCGTCTCCGGACGGCTGGTCCGACGAGGCTCCACGAACAATGACCGGCGAAATTGAAACACTCGCAGACCTGAGCAAGCACTACAAAGACTCCGTGCCCGCGGACCTCCGCGAGGCGAAGAGCTTCGAGTGGTACTTGGAAGAGGTCTACGCTCACCCGAAAATCGCTCGCAACGCCCACCAGCGCGTGGCGGACATGTTCGACTTCTACGGCACCCGTTACGACGAGGACGCGGGCGTCGTGGAGTACCTCATGGCCTCGGAAGACCCCCTTCACGACGGAGAGAACGTCTTCTACGGCCGCGAAGTTCACGAGTCGATTCACGAGTTCGTCAACAAGGTGAAATCGGGGGCCCGCGGCCTCGGTCCCGAAAAACGCATCAAACTCCTCTTGGGCCCCGTCGGCTCCGGGAAGTCCCACTTCGACTGGATTTCCCGGCGCTACTTCGAGGACTACACGATGTCCGACGAGGGGCGGATGTACACCTTCCGGTGGACGAACCTCGGCGACGTCATCCGCGACCAGGACCCGTCCGACGACGTGGTCCAGTCGCCGATGAATCAGGACCCGCTCGTGTTGCTCCCGCAGGAACAGCGCGACGTGGTCATCGAGCAGTTGAACGAGAACCTCGACGCGCCGTACACCATCCGGAACGACCAGGCGTTAGACCCCGCCTCGGAGTTCTACATGGACCGGCTGCTGGCCCACTACGACGACGACTTAGAGGAGGTCGTGGCGAACCACATCGAGGTCATCCGACTCGTCGCCTCCGAGAACAAACGCCAGTGTATCGAGACGTTCGAGCCGAAGGACAAGAAGAACCAAGACGAGACCGAACTCACCGGCGACGTCAACTACTCGAAGCTCGCGGTGTACGGCGAGTCCGACCCGCGGGCGTTCGACTACGCCGGCGCGTTCTGTAACGCGAACCGCGGCATCTTCTCCGGCGAGGAACTGCTGAAGCTCCAGCGCGAGTTCCTCTACGACTTCCTGCACGCCTCGCAGGAACAGACCATCAAGCCGAAGAACAACCCCCGAATCGACATCGACCAGGTCATCGTCGGGCGGACGAACATGCCCGAATACCGCGAGAAGAAGGGCGACGAGAAGATGGAGGCGTTCAACGACCGGACGAAGCGCATCGACTTCCCGTACGTCCTCGAGTACGAACAGGAGGCCGAAATCTACCGGAAGATGCTCCGGAACGCCGACGTGCCAGACATCCACGTCGAGCCGCACACGCTGGAGATGTCCGGGCTGTTCGGCGTCCTGACCCGCATCGTCGAACCCGACTCCGACACCATCTCGCTCGTTCAGAAGGCGAAGGCCTACAACGGCGAGTTGGACGACGGCGACGACGTCGACGTGCGCAAACTCCGCGAAGAGGGCGAGAAGAAAGCCGACATCGCGGAGGGCATGGACGGCGTCTCCGCCCGGTTCATCGGCGACGAAATCGCCGAGGCCATCATGGACGCGACCCACCGCGGCCGCGGCTACCTCTCGCCGCTGTCCTCGTTCACCCACCTCGAAGAGAACCTCGAGAACCACGGGTCGATTCCCGAGGAGAACCTCGAACGCTACCACCGCTACCTCGAGATGGTCCGCGAGGAGTACAAAGAGCGCGCCATCGAGGACGTGCGCCACGCCCTCGCCTACGACATCGACGAGATTCGCCGGCAGGGCGAGAAGTACATGGACCACGTCATGGCCTACATCGACGACGCGACGGTCGAAGACGAACTGACGGGTCGCGACCAAGACCCCGACGAGAAGTTCCTCCGCGCCGTCGAGGAGAAACTCAACATCCCCGAGGACCGCAAGGACGACTTCCGACAGGAGGTCTCCAACTGGGTCTCCCGGCGCGCCCGCGAGGGAACGTCGTTCAACCCGCAGGACAACGACCGCCTCCGCCGCGCGCTCGAACGCAAACTCTGGGAGGACAAGAAACACAACATCAACTTCTCGGCGCTCGTGAGCGCGAACGAGCTTGACGACGACGAGCGCAACGCGTGGATAGACGCGCTCGTCGACCAGGGCTACTCGCGCGACGGCGCACGGGAGGTGCTCGAGTTCGCCGGTGCGGAGGTGGCGAAGACCGAGCTCGAAGGGTGACCATGCGAGACTACATCCGCGAGGCGGACGAGGCGCTCCGCGGCACCTACGAGGAGCCGATGAGCCTCGGCGAGTACGTCGACGCCGCGTTCGAGTCGCCCTCTATCGCCTCCCACGCGTCGAAGTACCTCTTGGAAGCCATCGAGTCGATGGGGACCAGACAGGTGGTCGAACAGGGCGAGGAGAAAGAGCGCTACCGCTTTTTCGACGACCCCGCCAACGACGGCGAGCACGCGGTCCTCGGCAACACGGAGGTGCTCAACGCCTTCGTCGACGACCTGCGGACCATCGCCGCCGACCGCGGCAAAGCCGAGAAAATCGTCTGGTTCGACGGCCCGACGGCCACGGGGAAATCCGAGTTGAAACGCTGTCTCATCAACGGACTTCGGGAGTACTCGAAGACCGACGCGGGGCGGCGCTACACCGTCGAGTGGAACGTCGCCAACGCCGACGACACCCGCGGGCTGTCCTACGGCGGCGAGGTCGACGCAGCCGACGAGGACTGGTACGAGAGTCCGGTCCAGTCGCACCCGCTTTCGGTGTTCCCCGCCGAAGTCCGCAAGCGGCTGCTCGCCGACCTCAACAGCAGGAACGGCGACCACATCCCCGTCGACGTCGACGAGGACCTCGACCCGTTCTGTCTGGAGGCGTACACCTACCTCGAAGAGGAGTTCCGCAGAGCGGGCAAGCAAGACCTGTTCAGCGCCGTCACCGACCCGAAACACCTCCGGGTGAAGAACTACGTCGTCGACGTCGGCCGCGGCGTCGGGGTCCTCCACTCGGAGGACGACGGCTCGCCCAAGGAGCGACTGGTCGGGTCGTGGATGCCGAGCATGCTCCGCGAACTGAACTCCCGGGGCCGGAAGAACCCGCAGGCGTTCAGCTACGACGGGGTGCTCTCGCAGGGCAACGGCCTCCTCACCATCGTCGAGGACGCCACCCAGCACGCCGACCTGCTCCAGAAGCTCCTGAACGTCCCCGACGAGGGGCACGTCAAACTGGACAAGGGAATCGGGATGGACATCGACACCCAGCTCGTCATCATCTCGAACCCGGACCTCGACGCCGAACTCGACAAGTACGCCGACAGGAACGGCCGCGACCCGCTGAAGGCGCTCAAGCGCCGGCTCAACAAACACGAGTTCCGGTACCTGACGAACCTCTCGCTCGAGGCCGAACTCATCCGCCGAGAGCTGACAAACGAGACGAGCGTCTGGACCGACGACCCCGAGGCGATGGCCGAACGCGTCGCCGAGGCCGTCTCGTTAGACGTGCGCGAGGGGCCGGGCGAGGTCCGCACCCGCGAACTCGCGCCCCACACCGTCGAGGCCGCGGCGCTCTACAGCGTCGTGACCCGCCTCGACGGCGACGACGTGCCGCGCGACCCGGACATCGAGTTCGACCTCGTGGACAAGGCGCTGTTGTTCGACCGCGGCTACCTGCAGGTCGGCGACCAGCGCCGCGAGGTGTCGGCGTTCGAGTTCGTCGGCGACGCCGAGGGGACCCACGGGATTCCCGTGACGTTCACCCGCGACGTCATCGCCGACCTGCTGCACGACCGCATCGACCGCAGACACCCCGACCTCGACGTGTCGTCGGTGGTGATGCCGACCGACGTGCTCGACGAGATGGTCGCCGAACTCTCCGACGCGCCCGTGTTCTCGCGGGCGGAGTCCTCGGAGTACGAGGGCCGCATCGCAATCGTCAAAGAGTACATCTTCGACCAGCAGGAGGCGGACGTGCTCGACGCGCTCCTCGCCGACAAGGGCGTCGAGCGCGAGACGGTCGAGGAGTACGTCGAACACGTCTACGCGTGGGCGTCCGACGGGCAGATAGAGACCGAGCGCGGGCCGGTCGACCCCGACCCGCTTCTCATGAAGCTGTTCGAGACCGAGCACCTCGGGCGCTTCTCGCCGGACGACTACGAGGGCAACGACCCCTCCGAGTCGGTCGAGGAGTTCCGCAACGAGAAGGTCATCACCGCGCTCAACCGCTACGCGTGGGAGAACCGCGACGAGGGATTCACCGTCTCCGACGTGGACCTCACCGAGATTCCGGTCATCCGGACGGTGCTCGAAACCCACGACTGGGAGGACGTGCGCCGGCTGTTCTCCGACCTCGACCCCCGCCAGTGGGACGACCCGCCGGCGAACACCGAGACGGCGCGCGTGAAAGCCCGCACCATCGACGAACTGGTCGACCGCGGCTACACCGCCGCGTCGGCCGAACTGACCAGCCGTGCCGTGATGAAGGAGGTGAGCCACACATGGGACTGAGAGACGACCTCGAACGATTCCGCGAAGTGGGCGAAGAGCGCCGCGAAGACCTCAAGGAGTTCATCTCCTACGGCGACCTCGGCGCGTCCGGCTCGAAAGACATCAAGATTCCAATCAAGGTCGTGGACCTGCCGGAGTTCAAGTACGACCGCCTCGACATGGGCGGCGTCGGACAGGGCAAAGGCGGCACGCCTGACGTGGGCCAGCCGCTCGGCCAGCCCGAGCCCGGTGACGGCGAGGGCGAAGACGGCGAACCCGGCGAGGAGGGGGCCGAACACGAGTACTACGAGATGGACCCCGAGCAGTTCGCCGAGGCGTTGGACGAGGAACTCGGCCTCGAACTCGAACCGAAGGGCAAGGAGGTCATCGAGGAGGTCGAAGGCGACTTCACCGACATCACCCGGAGCGGCCCCCACAGCACCCTCGACTTCGAGCGCCTGTTCAAGGAGGGTCTGAAGCGCAAGCTCGCGATGGACTTCGACGAGGAGTTCGTCCGCGAGGCGATGAAAGTCGACGGCACCTCGGCCCGCGAGGTGTTCGAGTGGTGCCGCGAGAACAACATCCTCGTCTCGATGGCGTGGATCGAAGACGAGTGGAGCCGCATCCCGGACGACGAGCGCGGGGCGTGGGCCTCCTTCGAGGAGATGGAGGAGAACGTCGAGCGGACGACGGCCATCCAGCGCATCCGCCGCGAGGGGCTCCGCGAGATTCCGTTCCGCCGCGAGGACGAGCGCTACCGCCACCCCGAGGTCATCGAGAAGAAGCAGTCGAACGTCGTGGTCGTCAACATCCGCGACGTGTCGGGGTCGATGCGGGAGACGAAGCGCGAACTCGTCGAGCGCACCTTCACCCCGCTGGACTGGTATCTCACGGGCAAGTACGACCACGCCGAGTTCGTCTACATCGCCCACGACGCCGAGGCGTGGGAGGTCGAACGCGACGAGTTCTTCGGCATCCGCTCGGGCGGCGGGACGCGCATCTCGTCGGCCTACGAGCTGGCGAAGGAAGTGCTCGACGAGCGCTACCCGTGGCGCGAGTGGAACCGCTACGTCTTCGCCGCGGGCGACTCCGAGAACTCCTCGAACGACACGAAAGAGCGTGTCGTCCCGCTCATGCAGGAGATAGACGCGAACCTCCACGCCTACGTGGAGACCCAGCCCGGCGGGACCGCCATCAACGCCACGCACGCCGAGGAGGTCGAACGGAGCCTCGGCGAGCAGGGCAACGTCGTGGTCGCGTACGTCTCGGAGCCCGACGACGTCATCGACGCCATCTACACCATCCTCAGCACGGAGGCGACAGCAGAATGAGTTTCAGACGACACCGCAGAGACGCACAGCGCGAGGCCGCCAGACTCGACGAGCCCGTCCGGGAGGCCGGCGCGCTCGCGAAGAAGCTCGGACTCGACCCCTACCCGGTGAACTACTGGGTGGTCAACTACGACGAGATGAACCAGCTCATCGCCTACGGCGGGTTCCAAGAGCGCTACCCGCACTGGCGGTGGGGGATGACCTACGACCGCCAGCGGAAGACCGACCAGTTCGGCATGGGCAAGGCGTTCGAAATCGTCAACAACGACGACCCGGCGAACGCCTTCCTTCAGGAGTCGAACTCGCTGGCCGACCAGAAGGCCGTCATCACCCACGTCGAGGCGCACTCGGACTTCTTCAAGAACAACCAGTGGTTCGGGCTGTTCTCCGACGAGGGGCAGTTCGCCGCCGCCGCGATGCTCGAACGGCACGCCCAGACCATCGACCGGTACGTCCAGAACCCCGAAATCAGCCGGGACGACGTGGAGAAGTTCATCGACGCCGTCCTCTGTCTGGAAGACACCATCGACCAGCACCGGACCATCCGCGAGGCCGCCGCCGACGAGGACGGCCACATCCCCGAGGACATCCGCGCGCAGTTGGACAGTCTCGACATCTCCGACGACGTGCGCCGCGAGGTGTTCGACGACGCGTGGCTCGAACAGGTCGAAGAGGCCGAACGCGAGGCCGCGAAGCTCACCGACCCCCGCAAGGATGTGCTCGCGTACGTCCGCGAACACGGGATGCGGTACGACGAGGAGACGGGCAAGGCCGAAGAGATGGAGCCGTGGCAGAAGGACGTCCTCGACATGCTCCGCGAGGAGGCGTACTACTTCGCCGCCCAGAAGATGACGAAGGTGATGAACGAGGGCTGGGCGGCCTACTGGGAGTCGCTCATGATGGGCGACGAGCGCTTCGCGGGCACGGACGAGTTCATCACCTACGCCGACCACCAGTCGCGCGTCCTCGGGTCGCCCGGGCTCAACCCCTACAAGCTCGGCAAGGAGCTGTGGGAGTACATCGAGAACTCGACGAACCGCGCGGAGGTCGCCGACAAACTCCTGCGCGTGAAGGGCGTCACGTGGCGCAACTTCCACGAGACGGTCGACTTCGACGAGGTGCAGGAACTCCTCCGGGCGGACCCAGCTATCGACGGCGTCAGCGCCGACTCCCTCGACGAACTGTCCGAACTCGGCCCCGACGACCCGAGAGTCGACCACGAGACCCTCGACAGGGCGCTGTCGGGCGATGAGTCGCTCGACCTCGACGCGTACCCGTGGAAGCTCCTCACCTACGAGGGGCTCGCGGAGCGACACTACTCGCTCGTCAAAGCGCAGAACCGCGGGTTCCTCAGCCGGATTCGGCGCTCCGAACTCGAACAGCTCTCGCGGTACATGTTCGACGACGAGGTGTACGACAGCGTCGAGGCGGCCGTCGCCGACGTGGACAAGACCGCCGGCTGGGACCGCATGCGCGAGATTCGCGAGAGCCACAACGACGTGACGTTCCTCGACGCGTTCCTCTCCGAGGAGTTCGTCCGCTCGAACCACTACTTCGCCTACGAGTACTCCCAGTCGTCCCAGCAGTTCCGCGTCTCCTCGTCGGAGTACCGGGACGTGAAAAAGAAGCTCCTGTTCCAGTTCACCAACTTCGGGAAGCCGACTATCGCGGTGTACGACGGGAACTTCGACAACCGCGGGGAACTCCTCCTGGGCCACCAGTACAACGGCGTCATCCTCGACATGAAGCAGGCGAAGGGCGTCTTGGAGCGCGTCTACCACCTCTGGGGCCGCCCGGTGAACCTGATGACCATCACGAAGGAGTTCGACGAGCACGAGGTCGAAGTCGCCCGGCGGCGGGGCCGAGAGCCGACGCCCGAAGAGCGAGCCATCCGGATTCGGTACGACGGCGAGTCGTTCGAGGAACACGACCTCGACGCCGAACTGGAAGCTCGCATCGCCGCCGGCGAGATTGACTACGACACGAAGCCCGATGACTGGCTCTGAACGGGGCGATGGCCGAGCCTGACTCGCCGACCGTGTCCGAGGAGTCAGGCCGACGACTCGCTCGACGAGGCCGACATCCACGACGTGCTCAGAAACGAGCGGCGGCGGCTCGCGCTCGAACGACTGCGCGACGGGGACGGGCCGGAGTCGGTCGGCGACCTCGCGGAGCACATCGCCGAGATAGAGTCCGGCGAGTCGCCGCCCCCGAAGAACGTTCGCCAGAGCGTCTACATCTCGCTTCACCAGACCCACCTCCCTAAACTCGACTCACTCAGCATCGTCGCGTACGACTCGCGGGCGAAGACCGTCTCGCTCGGGTCGAGCGCGGCGGAGCTTGACCACTTCTTGGCCGCCGCCGAACCGACGCAGGCCCCCCTCGCGCTCCTGACGCTTGCGACCTGTCTGGCCGGACTCGCGCTCCTCTTCGCCGGCTGGATGGGCGTCCCCGTCATCGACCGCGTGGACCCGCGGCTCGTCGCCGGCCTCGCGCTCACCGTCGTCGCCGTCGTCGCCGGCGCGGAACTCCGCTTGCAGACGCGAAGCCGGACGTAGGTCGGGCGGCGCGGCCGGGGGTCGCCCTCTTGTGTCGCTCCCGAATCCGCCGTTCGACTCAAGTCACCACCATCCTAAGCGCCGCCGACGATGTCCGAGTCAACTTCGCTCGCGTGGTTCCGCCGCGACCTCCGCCTGCACGACAACGAGGCGCTCGCGGCCGCCTGCGACGCCGACCGCGTGGTTCCCGTCTACTGCGTGGACCCCCGCGAGTACGGCGACCGACCATTCGGCGGCCCCGACTCCTTCGACTTCGAGAAGACCGGCGCGCACCGCGCTCGCTTCCGCCTCGAATCGCTGTCCGACCTGCGGTCGTCGCTCCGCGACCGCGGGGGCGACCTCGTCGTCCGTGAGGGGAGGCCCGAATCCGTCCTCCCCGAGGTGGCCGACGCTGTCGATGCCGACTTCGTGACGGTCCACACGCGTTCGACCCCCGAGGAGTCGAGCGTCGAGTCGGCGGTCGAGCGGGCGCTTCGAGGCGGCGGCGTCGAACTCCGCCGCTTCTGGGGCCACACGCTGACCCACCTCGACGACCTCCCGATGGCGCTCTCGGAACTCCCGGACACCTACACGCCGTTCCGGAAGGCGGTCGAATCGGCCGCCGAAGACACCGACGAGACCGACGGAGGCGCGGGCGACGAGTCCACGGACGGCGGCGACCCCGCCGGTCGCGACCCGCTTTCCGAACCGACCGTCCCGCCGCTTCCCGGAGACGCGCCCACCGCGGGCGACCTCCCCGCGGTTTCCGACCTCGTTGGGAACCCGGACGCCGAGTCCCGGGGCGCCCCGGACGAACGCGGCGTCCTCCCTTTCGATGGCGGCGAGACGGCCGCGCTCGACCGCGTGGAGTCGTACATCTGGGCGGGCGACCACCTCCGCGAGTACAAGGAGACGCGAAACGGACTGCTCGGCGCCGACTACTCCTCGAAGCTCTCGCCGTGGCTGAACGAGGGCTGTCTCTCGCCGCGGTACGTCAAGGTCGAGGTGGACCGCTACGAGGACCGGCGGGTCGCAAACGACTCGACGTACTGGCTCGTCTTCGAACTCCGCTGGCGCGACTTCTTCCAGTTCCAGTTCGCCAAACACGGGAGCGACTTCTTCCGCCGCGAGGGCATCCGGGAGCGGACCGACATCGACTGGCGGGCCGACGACGCGCAGTTCGAGCGCTGGGCGGCGGGGGAAACGGGCATCCCCTTCGTCGACGCGAACATGCGGGAGTTGAACGCGACGGGGTACATGTCGAACCGCGGACGGCAGAACGCCGCGTCGTTCCTCGCCAACGACCTCAGACTGGACTGGCGACGCGGCGCGGCGTACTTCGAGACGCGACTCGTCGACTACGACCCCGCGTCGAACTACGGCAACTGGGCCTACATCGCGGGCGTCGGCAACGACTCGCGGGACCGCTCGTTCGACGTGCGCTGGCAGGCGAACCGCTACGACGAGGACGCTGAGTACGTGAAGACGTGGCTCCCCGAACTCGACGCCGTGCCCGCCGAGTACGCCCACGAACCGTGGAAACTCAGCGAGGACGAACAGGCGACCTACGGGGTCGAGTTGGGCGTGGACTACCCCGAACCGATGGTCGAACTCGGCGGTTCGAGCGAGTAGCCGCGATTACATCCCCTACGCGTCGTCGGCCGACCCGTTGAGGCGGGCGGCGGCGAGCGCGAGGACCGTCACGAGCGCGAATCCGATGAACGCGAGTCGGGGGATCGTCAGGAGGCCGCCGAGCATGGGATACTGGATGGACGTACACGGACCGCCAACAGTACAGGTCGCGCCCGGGGCGACCTGCAGGTACGAGTGGTAGCCCGAGAGAGCGAGCCCGCCCAGCGAGAGGGGGAGCACCGACTTCCAGACGCCGGGTCGGTCCTCAACCGCGGCGACCCCGAGCACCACGACGAGCGGGTACATCAGGATGCGCTGGTACCAACAGAGGTCGCAGGGCGTCAGTCCGAGGCCGAGGCTGAAGTAGAGGCTCCCACTCGTCGCGGCGAGGGCGACGAGCGTTCCGGCGGCGAGCACGGCGCGCGTCGTGTCCGACACGGTCAGGCGCTCCCGAGGGTGTTTCTCGTCCGGTTCGGCACCACGTTCACCTGCTGTCGCTCCGCGTGCGGTTCGCCACCACCGTCTCGTCGGGTCGGGTCGCGTATCATCGCTTGTTGGACGTGGAGCCACGATAGACGGCGGTGTACCTCAAGCCATCGGCTCGGCGGTCGAGTCAGACGAACGCAGCCGCTCAGAAGCGTCGGATACGCGGAATGACCCTCGTCCGTCGGGGGACGACCGACGGGCGAATCTTCGTGGGTCGTTCGGTCACGGGATACGCGCCGAACCAGTGCGATTTGATTGCCGCGGCACGGTGTTATCAATGTTGTGTCGCTGACTGTTGTGTCGGTTGCGGTGATTCCGTGAGCGCGGGGCTCCGCACCGCCCGCCTCACGGCCGAAAGACGACGATAACGACGCCGACGACGCCGGCGGCCACGAGGAGCGCGCTTCGGCGGGCCACCGGGCCGAAGAGTTCGCGGTCGACGCTCGTCGCAAGCGCGACCTTGACCCCGATGCTCGCGGCGGTTCCGGCGAGGACGCCGACGACGGCGGTCGTTCCACTGATGTTGCCGCCGCCGTAGAGCGTGACGGTGGTCGTGACGACCGACCCGCTCGACACGAGTCCGCCGATGAAACTCGTCACGATGAACCCGGTCGCGCCGAAGTACTCCTGTGCGGCCGCGGAGGCGAGCAACACGAGGAGGAAGAACACGCCGAACCGGAGGGCGCTTTCGAGGCTGAACGGCGACTCGAACGCCACGTCGAGGTCGACGCCCCACTCACGAGAGTGCAGCGCGTAGCTCATCCCCACGAGTGCGATGAGTCCGAGGGGAACCCCCACCTCGACCGCGAGTTCCGGAACGAACACGACGACGAGCGAGAGGTTTCGGAGCGCCATCGCCGCGTCGGCCATCAGAATCGCGCCGGCCGCGAGCGGTCGAATCGACGGGTTCCGGCTGGTCCGACCGGCTATCTCGCCGATGACGGCCGTCGAGTTCACCAGCCCGCCGAAAAAGCCCGTGATGGCGATGCCGCGTTCGCCGTACCGCCGGATGATGACGTAGTTGACGAAGCCGATTGCGCTCACCGCGACGACGAGCAACCAGACCGTCCGGGGGTTGACGGCGTCCCACGGGCCGATTCGCCCCTCGGGGAGTAACGGGTAGACGACGAACGCGATGATGGCGAACTCGACGGCGCTCCGAACCTCGTCGGTCGTGAGTCGCCGGGCGAACCCGTGGAGTTCGCGCCGCAGGACCAACAAGAGCGACGACGTGAGCGCGACGACGACGCCCTCGATGACGAAGCCACTCACCACCGCCGCACCGACCGCGTAGGCGACCAACAGCGACGTGGACGTGGTGAGCGAGAGGCTCACTCCGAGGTCGTCCAACCGCGCGGCCTCGGTGTCACCGCGGCGGCCGTCGCCCGCTTCGGCGTCAGCGTCCGCGTCGAAGTCGAGTTGCGACTCGGGTCGGTCGTCCTCGCTTTCGCGCGACCCACGTTCGACGAGTCCGCGACTCCCGAGCAACACCGCTTGCGTGACGACCAACAATCCGCCGACTGCGAGGAGGATGTCGCTCCCGACCGCGACGGCGACGCCCCCGAGGAGGCTCGTCAGCGTGAACGTCCGCACGCCGGCGCTCTTTTTCGACCGCTCGCGCTCCAAGCCGAGGAACATCCCCAACGCCGCCGCGACGAACAGGCGGACGACGACGGGGTCGATTTGCGAGACGAACTCTTCGAGCATCATCGAACTCCCGAACGTCCGTGTTCCATGCTATCGTGTATATTTTAATTGCTATCGTTAAAAACGTGTAAGCTAATTGGTGTGGTCGGGAGTCGAGTTGGTCGGGATTGAGAGAAGTGTTCGGGAGGAGATTTGAACCTCAGTCGCTCACGCTGTTCGCTCCCTGCTTCAAATCCCCTTGGCTCTCAGTTCCTGCTTCACAGTCCAAGCGACACGCGGAGCGGCCGCTTGGAAGGTAGTTCAGCAGAGAAGTGCTCGGTAGGGGATTTGAACCCCTGTCCTCGGCTCGAAAGGCCAAGATGATTGGCCGGACTACACCAACCGAGCGTCTGCATTCACGAGTGGTCGTTGGACTATTTTAAGCGTTGCGTTCCATCGTGGGTAAGTGAGAGGAACCCACCCACGACGGCGGCTTACTCGCCCGTGAACTCGGGGTCGCGGTCGCTCGTGAAGGCGGCGATGCCTTCCATCAGGTCCGAGGTGGTAAACAGCAGGCCGAACGCCTGTGCTTCGACTTCCAGCCCGGAGTCGGTGTCTTCCCAGCCGTTGTGCATGGCGCGCTTGGTGTAGCGCTGGGCGACCGGCGGGCCCTGTGCGAACCGCTTTGCGTACTCGAAGGCCTGTTCTTCGAAGTCGTCGTTCTCGACGACCTCGTTGATGAAGCCGTAGTCGGCCATCGTCTCGGCGTCGTAGCGGTCGGCGCTGAAGATAATCTCCTTCGCGCGGCCGGTGCCGACGATGCGCTGGAGGCGGACCGTGCCGCCCCAACCGGGGAGGAGCCCGAGGTTGTGTTCTGGCTGGCCGAGTTCGGAGCGCTCCGTGGCGATGCGGAGGTCGGCGCACATGGCGAGTTCCATCCCGCCGCCGAGACAGAAGCCGTCGATGCCGGCGATGACCGGCTTGTCGAGTTCTTCGAGCTTTCCGAACGTCTGTTGGCCCTTCCGGGAGATTTCGACGCCCGAGACGGCGTCGCCGCCGCCCGCGGCGATGCTCGTCACGTCGGCCCCGGCGGAGAACGCGCGGTCGCCGGCCCCCGTGAGGAGCACGGCGCGGACCTCGTCGTCCTCGGCGAGGGCGTCGAGCGCCTCGGAGAGTTCGTCCATCAGTTCGATGCTGATGGTGTTGAGGCGGTGCGGGCGGTCGAGGGTGATGTGGCCGATGCCGTCGCGCACCTCGACAGAGATGTCGTCGAACGCGGGAGCCTCGTCGGATTCCTCCTCGCCGCCGTAGAAGCCCTCGCCGGACTGGGCGAGGTCGCGGAGGTACTGCGACGGCCTCGTAGCGCTCCTCACCGGTCTCGTCGTGGAGGTTGTCGAGCGCGCCGACGAGGGTTTCGATGCCGGCGTTGTCGGCCATCTTCGCCGGGCCGTCGGGGAAGCGCCCGCCGAGTTTGACCGCGCGGTCGATGGCGGCCGGGTCGGCCACGTCGTTTTCGACGAGACCGGCGACCTCGTTCGCCATGACGCCCAGCAGGCGGTTCTTGACGGCCTCGCTCCCCTCGTCGTGGGGGACCTCAGCGCCCTCGCCGTCTTCGTAGTCGTAGAAGCCCTTGCCGGTCTTCTGGCCGAGGTCGCCCTCTTCGACCTTCTCGGAGAGAAGCGGACAGGGTTCGTAGGCGTCGCCGAGCACCTCGTGCATGTATTCGAGGACGTGATAGCCCACGTCGATGCCGACGTAGTCGGCGAGTTCGAAGCTCCCCATCGGGAGGCCCATGTCGTACTTCGTCGTGGAGTCGACTTCGGCCATCGTCGCGTCGCCGGAGTGGACGATCCACGCGGCCTCGTTCATCAGCGGGACGAGGATGCGGTTCACGATGAAGCCGGGGGCTGTCCTTGCGGACGCGGACGGGCGTCTTGCCCATCGACTCGGCGAGGTCCTCGACGAGTTCGAGCGTCTCGTCGGCGGTGTGCGCGCCGGAGATGACCTCGACGAGGTCCATGCGGACCGGCGGGTTGAAAAAGTGCCATCCCGCTCGAGAAGCGCTCGGGTCGCTCCGTCACTTCGGAGAGTTCGGTGATAGAGAGACTGGAGGTGTTGGTGGCGAACACCGTGTGGTCGGGGGCGTGTTCCTCCAACTCGGTGTACACCTCCTTTTTGATGGACATCTTCTCGGGGACGGCCTCGATGACGACGTCGGCGTCGGCGACGGCCTCGCCGAGGTCGACCGCGGTCGAGACGCGGGCGAGCGCGGCGTCGGCGTCGTCCTGCGACAGTCGGTCTCTCTCGACGAGTTTGTTCAGCGACCACTCGATTTGGTCGTAGCCCTTTCGGACGAACTCGTCTTTGATGTCGCGCAGCACGACGTCGTAGCCGGCGAGGGCCGCGACCTCCGCGATGCCGTGGCCCATGTTGCCCGCTCCGAGAACGGTGATACTGGTGACGTCATCTACGTTCATGGACGAACGTTATAGTGCGCGGCGGTTTCAACGTTTCCCTCGCAGTGAAATCTAAACGAAACTTGCGTTTATTCTAGCAACAACAAACAGCACCGTCGTCTGTCGATTATCGGATGCAGCTTATCTTTCCACTCTCTCGGGGTTAGTCCACGCACCGCCAGAGATACCGGCTGGCGTAGCTTCGATAGGGGGCCCATCGCTCGGCGCGCTCGCGCATCTCGCCGCGGGAGACGGCGTCGCGTTCGAACCCGAAGACGTGTTCCATGCCGCGTCGAATCCCGAGGTCCTCGACCGGGAACACGTCCTCGCGGGCGAGCACGAAAATGAGGAACATCTTCGCGGTCCAGTCGCCGACGCCGCGAATCTCGGTGAGCGCCGCGACGACCTCGTCGTCGTCCATCGTCCGGAGGGATTCGGCCGACAGGCCATCTCGGAACGCGTCGGCGACGTTGCGGACGTAGCCGACCTTCTGATTCGAGAGGCCGCAGTCACGCAGGACGGCTTCGTCGGCGGCCAGTATCCCCTCGGGGGTGACCTCGACGCGGTCGAACAGGCGGTCCCGAATCGTCGCCGCCGCGGTCGTCGAGAGCTGTTGGTTGACAATCGAGACGACCAGTCGCTCGAAGGGGTCGTCGGCCGGGTCGAGCGAGAGCGGGCCGTGTTCGTCGACCACGTCGCCGAGGTGGGGGTCCGCCCGGAGTTCGCGGTAGGCGTCGTCGCTCATCGACTCGTGGTTGGGCTGTCGGGGAGAAAAGTGCGCGTGTCTCGGTTGTTCGGATGCGGTCGCCGGTCGGTTCGACGGCGGTGACCGCGCCGGTGGCCGCGGCGTGGCGGACCGACTTACTCTTCGAGGAGTTCTTCTTCTTCGTCGTCGCTGTCGTTGCGGTCGGCGTTGGCGCGGCGGCGCACGTCCACGCGGTAGTGTTCGAGGATGTCGCGGCCGAGCAGCAGCGGGTAGTCCATGTGCGAGCGGTCCTCGACGCTGGCGGTCACGGTGTGCTGGGTGCCGCCGATACCGATGACGAGGTCGACCACGGGGCGGGCCTTCCCGCCCTTGAGGCTCCCGGACTTCACGCGCGTCATGCTCTTGATTGGCCCCGCGCCGATTTCGGCCGCGAGGCTCGTGTCGATGCTCGTCCGGGTCGCGCCGGTGTCGGACTTCGCGAGGGTCTGCTGGGAGCCGCTGGTCCCGTTGACGACGACCTCCTCGATGTAGCCGATGAGGGGCGCTTCGCCGTCGATGATTGGCGACTCGTTGGGGGCACACGAGGGGACGGAGTCGTCGAGCGTCGCCGAGAGCTCCTCGACGCGCGTCTCGTCGACCTCGCCGCCCGCGCGCTCGATTGCGAGCTTCGCGATGTGCGGCGCGGGGCTCTTGCCCGTCGCCTGATACAGGCCCTTGAAGCCGGCCGTCGGGTTGGCTTCGAGGACGAACCAGCCGTCTTCGCCCTCGACGAGGTCGACGCCGACGTAGTCCATCTCCATCACTTCGGCCGTGTAGAGCGCAGTTTCCCGCGCTTCCTCGGGCATCTCGTCGGTCGCGTTGAGCACGTCGCCGCCGAGGGCGACGTTGGTCCGCCAGTCGCCGTCCGGGGCGTAGCGGTACATCGCACCGATGATTTCGCCGTCGACGATGTAGACGCGCAGGTCGCGGTGGCGGTCGCCGTCGCGGTCGATGAGCTTCTGCAGGAACGCCTGTCGGTTACCGACCTTCGGGTTCACGGGCTCGGTCAGGTCGACCTTCCACGTCCCGCCGCCGTGGGTACCGATGGCGGACTTGTAGACGCCGACGTCGCCGAAGCGCTCGCGGCCCTTGTTCAGCCGGTCGTTCGAGAGGCGCGAGGAGCGCGTCGGGCACCTGGATGTTCCAGTTGGCGAGGGTCGCGGCCGTGGCGAACTTGTGAATGGCCGCGAGAACCGCGTCCGGCTCGTTGAGCATCGGTCGGATGCGGTTGAACGTCGTCGCCAGCCCGAGCAGTTCGGCGGGTTCTTCGGTGTTCGACAGGAGCAGTCGGTTCGCGATGATGTCCACCTCAGGCTCGACTGTCACCTCGCCGTCTTCGATGCTGACCGCCGCGTTCTCCCGACGGAGCCACACCGGCTCGTGACCGAGGTCTTCGACCGCGTTGAGGATTGCCTTCGTCTCCTTGCTGTTGTGCAGAGAAAGCACGCCGACACGCACGGCGTCGTCTGTGGTGGACATACTCAGTTGATATCCTCCCGGTTTCAAAGGCATGACGGTCGAGAGCCGGCCGCCCGCGATTCGCGGCCGCGAGGACTGCGTCGGGCGGTCCGTCGCGACCGTTTATAACCCCGGCCCTCCCATCGCATCACATGGCCGACAACGAGGCCTTCACCTACAACGGCGGGAAGGTCGAGCCGGGCGAGACACAGGATATCCGGTACGGCATCTCCGAGACGTATCTCGCGACCCGGTTCGCATCCCCGTCACCATCATCAACGGGGAGCAGCCGGGGCCGACCGTGTTCCTCTCCGCCGCCGCCCACGGCGACGAACTGAACGGTATCGAGGTCGTCCGCGAGGTGGCCTACGAGTGGGACCTCGCGGACCTCGCGGGCACGCTCGTCTGCATGCCGGTGATGAACGTCCCTGCGTTCCTCGCCCAACAGCGGTACCTCCCTATCTACGACCGCGACCTGAACCGGTCGTTCCCGGGCTCCGAGACCTCCACGGGGGCCAAGCGGATGGCCCACCGCATCTACCAGAACTTCATCGCACCCTGCGACCTCGGCATCGACTTCCACACGTCGACGCGGGGCCGGACCAACATGCTCCACGTCCGCGCGGACATGTCCGACCCCGCGGTCGCGCGCCTCGCCAATGCCTTTGGCTCGCACGTCATCATCGACAGTTCCGGGTCAAGCGGGATGCTCCGAACGGAGTCGTCGGCGAACGGGACGCCGGCTATCACCGTCGAGATGGGCGAGGCCCACCGCTTCCAGCGCGAACTCATCGACGAGGCGCTCGCGGGCGTCGAGAGCGTCTTCGCCGAGTACGGCCTCCGTGGGTCGTCGACTGTCAACTGGCCGGGCTGGCGGACCGTCATCTCGGACGAAAACGAAAAGACGTGGCTCCGCGCCGACGCGGGCGGCATCGTCGACATGCACCACGACCGCGGCGCGCTCGTCCACGAGGGCGACCGCATCTGCACGATTACGAACCCGTTCAAGGACGACAACGTGACCGTCGTCGCCCCCTTCACGGGCCTGCTCGTCGGCGTCCTCGAGAATCCGGTCGTCTACCCCGGGAACCCGCTTTGCCATCTCGTCGAACTGAAAGACAAGGTGCGGCGCGTCGTCGAGCGCGAGCAGTCCGGCACCCCCGAGCCGACGCTCTGAGACCGGCCAGCCGGCCCCGAGATATTCGGGGTCCGGCGACTTTTGCCAACCCTCACGAAACTCCATACACGTAAGTTCTATACCCTCCCCTTCCCGACACTCACAAGAGCATGAGTCAGTCTTACAATCGGGGCCTCATCGAGGACTTCAGCAGATGGCGGGAGTTCTCGGCCGGCATGTGGGCCTGGATATTCCACAAGTTCACCGGCTGGGTGCTTGTGGGCTATCTCTTCACCCACATCGCCGTGTTGTCGACGGCCCTCTCGGGCGCGGCGGCGTACACGAACACGATTCAGGCGCTGGAGAGTCTCTTGGTCGTGCGTATTCTGGAAGTCGGGCTGCTCGCGGTGGCGGTGTTTCACATCCTCAACGGACTGCGGCTGCTGTTCGTCGACCTGGGCGTCGGGCTGGAAGCACAGGACAAGAGCTTCTACGCGTCGCTCATCCTCACGGGTGTCATCGTCGTCGCGAGCGTTCCCACGTTCCTCTCGGGGGTGAGCATCTAATGGCAGAGCGATACACGTCCTTCGAACCCGGCGGCCGGCGGTGGCTCTGGCAGCGGCTGACCGCCGCCTTCCTCGTCGTGGTGCTGGCGTTCCACTTCTTCCTGCTCCACTTCGTCAACCACGCTGACGAAGTGACGTTCGCTCTCTCGCAGGCGCGCATGGAGCAGCTAACGTACTTCTCGCTGATGATCCTGTTCCTCGTCACCGCGACGTTCCACGGGGTCAACGGCGTCTACAACGCCCTCGTCAACCAGGGCCTCACGGGTACCCGAAAGACGGCGGTCAAGGCGATTCTCGGTCTCGCGAGCGTCCTCCTCATCGTGCAGGGCGTCCGCACGGCCCTCGCGTGGGCCGGAGGTGTTCCCATCTAATGAGCACGCAAGTTCCCGAATCACGTCGAAGAGGAATCGACCACGGAGACGGCGTCCGCCGGCAAGCAGAAGCGCGACGCGAAAAAGCGCGAGCGCGCCGAGCGAGTCCAAGAGCAGCGCGAGGCCGAGGCGGCCGAGAAGGCGCGTTCCGCGGACGACACGTTCCACCTCAAGGTCTTCCGCTACGACCCCGAGGTGCCGGAGAAACAGGAGCCCCGCTTCGACGACTTCCACGTCCCGTACAAGCAGGGGATGACGGTCCTCGACGCGCTCATGTGGGCGCGGGACCACTACGACTCCTCGCTTACCTTCCGGCACTCCTGCCGGCAGGCCATCTGCGGGTCCGACGCGCTGTTCGTCAACGGGTCGCAGCGACTCGGCTGTAAGACCCAGCTGTCGGACCTCTCGGAGCCGATTCGGGTCGAACCGCTCCCGCACGCCGACGTGGTCAAGGACCTCGTCGTCGACATGGAGCACTTCTACGACCAGATGGAGTCGGTCGAGCCGTACTTCCAGACGAACTCGCTTCCGGACGACGAACTCGACGAGCAGCGCCAGACGCGCGAGAACCGCGAGAAGGTCAAGATGTCCACCCGCTGCATCTGGTGTAGCGCGTGTATGTCCTCGTGTAACATCGCCGCCGGCGACAACGAGTATCTCGGTCCCGCGGCCATCAACAAGGCCTACCGCTTCGCCATGGACGAACGCGAGGGCGAGGACATGAAACAGCGCCGCCTCGAAATCCTCGAACAGGAACACGGCGTCTGGCGCTGTCAGACCCAGTTCTCCTGTACCGAGGTGTGCCCGAAGGACATCCCCCTCACGGAGCACATCCAGGAACTCAAGCGCGAGGCGATTAAGAACAACCTGAAGTTCTGGTGAACTTCCCGGTGAAACCCTGAAGTTCGACCAACCCTACGACACACCCAAACACACCATGTACGAACACGACGTTATCGTAGTCGGCGCGGGCGGGGCGGGCCTGCGCGCGGCGATTGCGGCACACGAGGAAGGGGCCGACGTGGCCATCGTGTCGAAGCTCCACCCGGTCCGAAGTCACACGGGCGCGGCGGAGGGCGGCATCAACGCCGCGCTCCGCGAAGGCGACTCGTGGGAGGACCACGCCTACGACACGATGAAGGGCTCGGACTATCTGGCCGACGCGCCGGCGGCCGAGACCCTCTGTAAGGACAGCCCGAAAGAAGACCATCAAGCTCGAACACTGGGGGATGGCGTTCTCCCGTGACGACGACGGCCGCGTCAGCCAGCGGCCGTTCGGCGGGCTCTCGTTCCCGCGGACCACTTACGCGGGCGCAGAGACGGGCCACCAGCTGCTCCACACGATGTACGAGCAGCTCGTCAAGCGCGGCATCAAGGTCTACGACGAGTGGCACGTGACCCGGCTGGCCGTCTCCGACGAGGAGAAGCCCGAGGACCGGAACTGTCACGGCATCGTCGCCTACGACGTGCAGACCGGACAGGTCGAGGGCTTCCGCGCCCGCAACGGCGTCATCCTCGCCACCGGCGGTCTCGGACAGGTCTACGACCACACGACGAACGCGGTCGCCAACACCGGCGACGGCGTCGCGATGGCCTACCGCGCCGGCGCGCCGATGGAGGACATGGAGTTCATCCAGTTCCACCCGACGACGCTCCCCTCGACGGGCGTCCTCATCACCGAGGGCGTCCGCGGCGAGGGCGGCATCCTCTACAACGAGAACGGCGAGCGCTTCATGTTCGAGTACGGCTACGCGAACAACCTCGGCGAACTCGCCTCGCGCGACGTTGTCTCCCGGGCCGAACTCACGGAGGTCAACGAGGGCCGCGGCATCGAAGACGAGTACGTCCACCTCGACATGCGCCACCTCGGCGAAGAGCGCATCATCGACCGCCTCGAAAACATCGTCCACCTCTCGGAGGACTTCGAGGGCGTCAACCCCCTCGAAGCGCCGATGCCGGTCAAGCCCGGCCAGCACTACGCGATGGGCGGCATCGAGACCGACGAGAACGGCGAGACGTGTATCTCCGGCCTCTACGCGGCCGGCGAGTGCGCCTGCGCCTCCGTCCACGGCGGCAACCGCCTCGGCGGCAACGCGCTCCCCGAACTCATCGTCTTCGGCAAGCGCGCCGGCCACCACGCCGCGGGCAAGGACATGGAGGAAGCCAGAATCACGACCGGCAAGGTCGGCGACTACGAACTCGGCGAGGTCGACTCGCCGGTCGAACTCGGCGAAGCGGGCATCGGCGAGGACGCCGTCGCCGACGGCGGGACGGCGGCGGACGCAGGCGCGTCCGTCTCCGGAACCGACCTCGTCCAGCGCGCCGTCGAAGACGAGCGCGAGACCATCGACACCCTCCTGGAGCGAGAAGACGGCATCCAGCAGGCCGAGATTCGCGAGCGCGTCCAGAAGTCGATGACGCGCAACGTGAACGTCTTCCGCGAGGAGTCGGCCCTCAAGGACGCGCTCCGCGACATCCGCGAGGCGCGCGAACTCTATCAGGACGTGTTCGTGGCCGACAAGTCGCGGACGTTCAACACGGACCTGCTCCAGACGCTGGAGACGCGCAACATCCTCGACATCGCGGAGGCCATCACGCTCGGCGCGCTCGCGCGCAACGAGTTCCGCGGTGCTCACTGGCGCAAGGAGTACCAGGAGCGCCGCGACGAGGAGTGGCTCAAGCACACGATGCTCTCGTGGAACGACGGCCGCCCGGAACTCTGGTACAAGCCGGTCATCCTCGAAGGCGAGGACAAGACGTACGAGCCGAAGGTCCGGAGCTACTGAGCCGACCGCGACTCGTCCGAGTCGCAGACGCCCTTTCTTTCGACGCCGACACGACCCGACGCAGAGCGGCGCACCGACGGCGCTCAGCGCGCCGAATCGCGTGACCGCGGCCGGGGCCCACCAACGGCTATTTGCCCGCTCGACCCCTACGTCAGCCCGGAAGGGTGGCTCAGTGGTAGAGCACACCGGCGCAGGCCCTCGCGGTCGGTCCGGTGGTTTTCAATGGCTTCGCGTGGTTCGACTCCCGCCCCTTCCGTCTCGGAACCGCGGGTCGCCGGGCCTCGCCATCCGATGGTCGGCGACTCGCTCTCTTCGACGACAGTCGAAGTCGAGGGCGTCGAACACCGACGATTATCCGATGTACGTTCGTGACGAATACAACGATTCTCTCGAATTCGGGACGTTCGACGCCTCACCACCGACCGCGGTTCTTCGACGATTGTTGTAAGAGAGTTTTATTATCGTCGAAGCAAACAGGATGACAACGACCATGCAACAGACGGTTCCGACCATCGAAGTCCCCGGCGAACTCGAATCGCCCTCGGCCAAACTCGTGTACCTCTATCTCACCACGCACGACGGCGCGTCCATCACCGACCTGCAGAACGGGCTGGAGATGAAGAAAATCGCCCTCTACAGCATCCTCAGTACGCTGTCGAAGCGCGGCTTCGTCCGACAAGACGCCGAACGCTACCACGTCGCTCAGTGACGGTTCGGCGAGTCAGTGATTTCTCGGCGACCGCGCCGCCCGTACCTGTGCGCCGTCGCGGACCATATCCTCGCAGTTCGGGCAGACGCGCGGATTCTCCATGCCATCGGGAGTGAAGACTCGGGCGTATGCGGGCGTCACGAACGAACCACAGTTCTGACATTCCGGCATGGTATCTAGTATCCTCCATGAATATCACATAAGTTTTCTCCCTAGACGAGTGCGAGAAGGAGGCCGACGACGAGGAGCGCGAAGATGAGAAGCGTCACGGCGAGCATGAATTGGTCGGTCGCGTTCATACCGAACACGACGTTCCGGATAAAGATAAAATCCCGTCTCGACGCCGCGTCCCCGCCGCACTCGACGGATTTCTGATTTTCGACCACGATAACGAGGGAGGTAGAACTAAATTCATCGCCTCCGTCGGTCCCGTAACGGTCCTCCAATGGAGTTCGTGTACGCGTTGTCTGGGTTGTTCGCCGGGCTCTTTCTCGGAGCGGTGGCAGTCGTCACTGCGCTCACGTACACGCCCTACGGCGCGTCCCTGTTCGACACCGCGATAACGGCGCTGACCGGTGTCACGCTCCAACTGGGAAACCTCCTGTTCATCTCGGCGCTCACCGCCCTCGCATTCGAGGGCCTCGCGATGGGCGGCATCCGGTATCCGGTCGTCGTCCCCGCGGCGTTCGCGTACGTGCTCACTCACGTCACGGTCTACTACTCGTGTATCCGCATCACCGACCTCCAGTCGGAGCCGCTCGACCCCGACGTTATCATCAAGCATAATCCGTTTCGGGCGCTCGTCCTCGGAGTGCCGGGGTCGCTTCTCCTCATTCGGGTCCGGCCGCCCGCGAGGCGGAACTGAACCCGTCTCGACGAACCACGGGCGTGGTTCCGGCTCGCGGCGACTGAACGCGGGGCCCGCGATGGGGCGCAAGAGAAACGGCCGAACCGGCGAAGGAAGCCAGGAGTGGGATTTGAACCCACGAAGTCTCGATTACAAGTCGAGTGCATGAACCGCCCATGCTCTCCTGGCGCGTCCGTCGATTACCGGTCCTCCTTTGAGTGTGTATCGTTTCGCATCGATTTCTCCAGTTCGACGCGGTGCGGCTGGTAGCCGTGCCGCCGATAGAACCGACGGGCGGCGTCGTTGTCCGCCAGCACGTCCAGCGCGACGGTATCAGCGCCGGCCTCTCCGAGTGCGGCCTCCGCCGCCGCTAGTAGCCGCGCGCCGACCCCGGCGTCTCGGTACACCGGTCGGACGAACAGGTTCCGAATCATCCCGCGGGTCGCGTCCTGCTCGTACGCCCCCGCCTCGATGTCGAACATGACGAACCCGACGATGTCACCCGTCTCTGTGTCTCCCACGTTCTCCGCGCCGCCTCCGTCGCCTTCGTCGGCCTCTCCGGTCGCGTCGTTCTCCTGTCCCTCGCGGGCGACGAGCACGCCGTCGGCGGCGACGTGTCGCGCCAGCGCCTCCCGTATCGGCGTCCGGTTGGCGTCGGCGCGGAGGTGCGACCCGAACGCCCGCTGGTCCGCGGCAAGTTCCACCCACAGGTCGGCGAGGTCGTCGAGGTCGGAAAACGCCGCCGAACTGACGCGCATGGGTCCTGTCGGGGCTCTATCCGCTTTTAAGTGTCGGCGATTCGGACCGAAATCAGGTAATCGCGGCCCTGCGGGGTGCCAAGCGTGGTCAGTAAAGACGACCGATGAAGAAAGATTTATCTATGTTTATCGTCCGCACATATCATGAGGATAGTTATCAATGGGTATTGCCGAAACCTACTCCCGTGGCAGGCAGTTCGCCATCGAGCGTCCGTTCGCGCTCGTCTTGGCGGTCATCGTAGTCGTACTTCTCGGTGACTTGCTTCGCGGGTTAGCAACAGGGCAGACGCAGTTTGCCGACATTGGCACGCTGGTCTGGGATGGTCTGATGCGGGGGCTCGTAATCGGCCTCGCGGGCATCGGGTTGTCGATGACGTACAGCATTCTAAACTTCGCTAATTTCTCGCACGGCGACTACATCACCGCGGGGGCCTTCTCGGGGTGGGCGACGACGTACCTCATCGCCGGACTCGGACGTGCCGACATCGGCGCGCTCCTGCTCGTCGGGGCCGGGGGGTCGGTCTACGGCGGAACGCTCGGCATCGGGATGCTCTCGACGCCGCTCGCGGTCGTCGCCGGCATCGTCGTCTCCGGCGCGTTCGCTATCGCGCTGTCGCTCGCGGTCGACCGCACCATCTTCAAACCGATTCGGAACGAGGACGGCATCACCCTTCTCATCACGAGTATCGGCGTCGCGTTCGCGCTGCGTTACCTGATGCAGTTCGTCTTCGGCTCTGACGTGCGCGGGACGACCGCTCAGCCGCCGTCGGTGTCGCTGTACTTCATCGATGGTACGGTCTTCATCAACGCCCACGACATCACGCTTCTCGTGGTCGCCTCGGCCTTGATGCTCGGCGTCCACGTCCTCTTACAGCGGACGAAACTCGGGAAGGCGATGCGCGCGATGGCCGACAACAAGGACCTCGCGCTCATCACCGGTATCTCGACCGAGCGCGTCGTCCGCGCGACGTGGATTATCGGCGGCGGGCTGACCGGCGTCGCGGGGTACATGTTCATCCTCTGGAAAGGGACGCTCGGGTTCAACGACGGGTGGCTCCTGTTGCTTCTCATCTTCGCCGCGGTCATCCTCGGCGGCATCGGCTCCATCTACGGGGCCATCGCCGGCGGCCTCGTCATCGGGCTGACGGCGTCGATGTCGGTCCTGTGGATTCCCTCGGCGTTCTCGCGGGCTGCGGCCTTCATCGTCATGATTGTCATCCTCCTCGTGAAACCGTCCGGGCTGTTCAGCGGGAGGGCGACCGCATGAGCGTCCGCGACGACTTCACCGCCCGCATCCCGGGCGGCGACGCGGGCCTCATCGTACTGGTCCTCCTCGGGACGTACCTCGCGTACATCCTCGCGGGGTTCGTTCTGGGATACACGCTCCGCGGTCAACTCAACTCCATCGCGACGCTGACGTTCTACATCGGCGTCTTCGCCATGCTGTCGCTCGCGCTCAACCTCCATTGGGGGTACACCGGGCTGTTCAACATCGGCATCGTCGGCTTCATGGCCGTCGGCGTCTACGTCACGGCAATCGTGACGAAGCCGACGTACGTCGCCGGCGGCGCAGCGCAGGTCGGCGGCCTCGGCCTGCCGCTTTGGGTCGGCATCCTCGCTGGAATGCTCGCGGCCGCGCTCTTGGGACTCGTGGTTGCGCTCCCGGCGCTCCGGTTGCGGGCGGACTACTTGGCTATCGTCACCATCGCCATGTCGGAAATCGTCCGGTTCAGCTTCCTCTCGGGCGAACTCCAGCAGTTCCAGCTGTTCGGTAACCGCGTCGGATTCGGCGGCGGGTCGGGTCTCATCCTCGACTTCGCTCCGCCGCTGGAGGCGCTGCTTCGCGGCGTCGGTCTCTGGAACGGGTATCTCGGCTTCGTCGACGCCTTCCAAGTCCTCGTGCCGAGGAACCCCAAGCCGGTCGTCGACGGCCTCGTCTACGGGCTGTTGCTCCTCGGGTTCGTCGCGGCGTTCTACTGGCTACTCAAGCGCACCGGCGAGTCGCCGTTCGGTCGCGTGCTGAAGGCCATCCGCGAGGACGAGGACGTGGCGAACGCCCTCGGCAAGAACACCGACCGGTTCAAAATCAAGTCGTTCATGCTCGGCTGTGCGCTCATGGGGCTCGCCGGCATCCTCTGGCTCGTCCCGCAGGGCGCGGTGACGCCGAACTTCTTCCGCCCGCGCGTGACGTTCTTCGTCTGGATCGCACTCATCATCGGCGGGGCCGGTTCGAACACGGGGAGCGTCCTCGGCGGCGCCGTCTTCGCGGCGGTGCTCTACCAGGGGCCGCGGTACTTCCAGAACCTCGTGTCGGCGGTGTTCCCCAACCTCGACTCGCCGTCCGGCTTCGGGCAGGCCATCTCGCCGCTCATCTCGCAGTTCGACCCCGTGCCGTTCCTCCTGTACACGGTCGACAGCATCCGGCAGCTCCAACTGGTCGTGATGGGGCTCGTGCTCATCTGGCTGATGCACAACCGGCCGGAGGGGATGCTCGGCTACCGCAAGGAGACGGCGTCCGTCATCCCGCTGTCGCGGCCGAAGTCGATGGCCGCCGACGGCGGCAGCGACGACTCGGTCCGCACCGACGGCGGCGTCGATTCCCCGGCTCAGGGAGGTGAGACCGATGAGTGACGCCGCGGACCAGCCGGTCGAAGACGTAGCGAACAAGGTCGACGAAGGGGCGCTCGGCGCGTTCGCCTCCGGCGTCGAAACGTCGGTCGACTACCCGCTTCAGGTCGAAGGTTTGGAGAAGTCCTTCGGTGGCATCACCGCCGTCGACGGGGCCAGCTTCGAGGTCGAAGCCGGGTCGCTCACGGGTCTCATCGGCCCCAACGGGGCCGGCAAGTCGACGACGTTCAACCTCATCACGGGCATGCTCAAGCCCGACGCCGGCACGGTCACGTTCAACGGCGAGGACATCACCGGCGAGGAGCCGCACGAAATCGCCAACCGCGGGATGGTTCGGACGTTCCAGATCGCCCGCGAACTGAGCGAGATGACCGTCCTCGAGAACATGATGCTGGCGCCGAAACACCAGCGCGGCGAGACGCTGTGGCGCTCCGTCATGCCGGGCGTCCGCGACGACGTCCGCGAACAGGAAGAGGAACTGCTCGAACGCGTCTGGGAGGTGCTCGACTTCTTCGACATCGCCCACATCGCAGAGGAGTACGCGGGTAACCTCTCCGGCGGCCAGCGCAAACTGCTCGAGATGGCGCGGGCGCTTCTGACCGACCCCGACATGCTGCTCTTGGACGAGCCGTTCGCCGGGGTCAACCCCACACTGGAGAAGAAACTGCTCGAACACGTACACGAACTCCGCGAGCAGGGCTACACGTTCCTGCTCGTCGAACACGACATGGACCTCATCATGAACAACTGTGAACACGTCATCGTCCTCCACCAGGGCTCGGTGCTCACGGAGGGGACGCCGGACGAGATTCGGAGCAACGAAGAGGTCATCGAGGCCTACCTCGGGGGCAACGTATGAGCGTCGACGCCAACACCGACGCGACGAGCGGTGCGGGCGTCGAAGGACGCGACGACGTGCTCCTTCGCGTCCGCGACCTCGACGCCGGCTACGGCGACCTCCAGATTCTCACCGACGTCGACATGGACGTGTTCGACGGCGAGTACGTCACCATCGTCGGGCCGAACGGGGCCGGCAAGTCGACGACGATGAAGTCGGTCTTCGGCCTGACCGCCCACATGGGCGGAACGGTCCAGTTCAAAGACGAGGACATCACCGGGCGTCGACCCGAAGACATCATCCACGTCGGCATCGGCTACGTCCCGCAGAACGACAACATCTTCCCGACGCTGACGGTCGAGGAGAACCTCGAGATGGGCGCGTACATCCTCGACGAGGTGCCGCAGGACGCCATGGAGGCGGTCTACGAGCGGTTCCCCATCCTCAGAGAGCGGAAAGACCAGAAGGCGGGCACCATGTCCGGCGGGCAACAGCAGATGCTCGCGATGGGGCGCGCGCTCATGCTCGACCCCGACCTGCTGCTGTTAGACGAACCGTCGGCGGGGCTCGCGCCCGATCTCGTCGAGGAGATGTTCGACAAAATCGACGAGATTAACGAGGCCGGCACGGCCGTCCTGATGGTCGAACAGAACGCGAAGGAGGCGCTCCGGCGCTGCGACCGCGGCTACGTCCTCGCCAACGGACAGAACCGCTACATGGACACCGGCACCGCGCTCCTCGAAGACGAACAGGTCCGGCAGGACTTCCTCGGCGGATAGCCCGTACCGCCTTCGGGAAGCCGCGGTATTTTTCGCTCGTCAGTCGCAGACGTACTGGTACGACTCGACTAAGAGGCTGCCGTCGAGCGTCACCGTCGTGCTCGTGTTCCAGCAGTAACACGCCGCGTAGGCGACCGTCTCCGACCCCACGGGCGTCTCGATGGTCAACTCGTACTTGTCGCCGATTGGAACGTCGAACGCGACGTTCGACTCGCCGGGTGGGACGGTCTGCGTCGTCTCTGAGACGACCGCGTCCTCGGAGCCGGTCCCGTCGGCGTCCGAGCCGTCACCGGCGGTGTCCGAATCATCGGGTCGGAGGAGCGTCAGGGTCACGTCGCGTTCCGTCTCACCCTCGTTTTTCACG
Source organism: Haloferax sp. ATB1 (assembly GCF_000730175.1). Taxonomy (NCBI): domain Archaea; kingdom Methanobacteriati; phylum Methanobacteriota; class Halobacteria; order Halobacteriales; family Haloferacaceae; genus Haloferax; species Haloferax sp. ATB1. The sequence goes on from NZ_JPES01000003.1 coordinate 30,062, forward strand.
TGAACCGAGGACCGCTTCGGCCACGCACAGCCGACTCGGATCGACCCGTCTTCCGCGACGAGGACCGCGAGCGTCGGCCACGCCCACTTCTCCGGGATGTGCCACTCGTGGGCCGCGGTGCGTCCGTCTTCGGCCTCTACGAACACCTCGTAAGTGCCGTGGGACTTCACGAGCGCCGGCGTCGAAACATCTCGGTCGGTCGCCGCGTCGAAGGTGTGTTCGAAAAAGCGAGTCCCGTCGCGTTCGATGGCGACGGTGAGCCGAACGTCGTCATCGCTCCGGTTCCGAATCTTCGCGGTCGGCGGCGCGAAGATGTCCGTCGCGCCCGGAACCGCGTACGGGAGGTCGGCGTCGTCGAGGTCCGGCGTCACGCGCTGCCGCGGTTCGAGGGCGGCGTCGGATGTGACGACGAGTTCGAGGTGGCGCGCCTCGTCCGTGACCGTCCACTCGTAGTCGAGCGTCGCGCCCGTTTCGAGTTCCGCGACGACGCGGAAGGTACCCTCACCGACGAGTTCGTTCTCGACACTCCGTCCGCGGCCGGGCCCCGCTCCGATGTCGAGCGACCCGTCGAAGTGCGTCTCGTCGCCGTCGGTCACTCGGACCGACAGCGTGTGCGGCTCGTCGTCCTCGTTGACGACCGAGAGACCGACACTGGTGTCCGGCTCCGGTTCCGACGTGTCGGTCTCGGTCGTCGAATCGGTCGGGGGGTCGGTCGTCGCCGTGGTCGTCTGTGGGTTCGCGGGAGTCTCGACCGATTCGTCCGAGTCGTCTAGACAGCCGGCAACGAGCCCGAGGGCCGAGCCGGCGACCGTCGAGAGGAGGGCGCGGCGCTTCATCGACGTACACCTGTCAGCGGTCGTATGAGTGTCTTGTGCCGTCATGGACGCTCGGCGGGAGCGTGGTGGAACTATGGTGGAGGCGTGACGCAGTGACCGAGCGCGGCCGCTCGCGTCGTCGTCGACGAAAGAAAAGTCGGGTCTGTCGGGTCGGTCTTAGTTCTCGGGGCCGGACAGCGCCGTCTCGATGACGGAGGAGTACGACGACTCGCCGATGTTGAACGCGACCTGGTTGTACACTTCGCCGTCGAACGAGTCGCTGAACACGTTCGAGAAGCGCTCCGAGAGCTGCTGGCCGTAGTCGTTGTTGACGTACAGCGTCGAGACCGAACTGACTTCGAGGCGCTCGGCCATGACCTGCGCCATGACGCGGCCCTGCAGGAAGTCGGACGGTGCAGTCCGGAAGATGAAGTCGTTGTCTTCGAGGTTCGAGACGGACAGCGCCGTCGAGGACGGCGAGCAACCGACGATTTCGTTCGGGATGAACGCCTGCTGTGAGACGGGGACGTTCACGCCGGACGACGCGGAGCCACAGACGGACGGGACGCCCGCGGAGACGAGCGACTGCGCGGCGGAGACACCGGCGTCCGGGGACGTTTGGGTGTCTTCGATTTGCGCGTTAACGGAGAGTCCGGCCGGGTTGGCATCGTTGACCTGTATGACCGGAATCTGTGCGGCCTGAATCATCGGCGCACCGACGGCCGCGAGGTCACCAGTTTCGGGCAGGAGGATGCCGACCGACATCTCGCGGTCGGAACCGCCCGGGCCGCTGTCCGCGGACGGGCCGTTCCCGTCGGGGTTCTCGCCGGCGAACGACTGCGTCTCGACGCTCGACGTGGCGTTGTTCTCGGCGTCGAACTCCCAGATGGCGTATGCGGCTTCTGCCGGGTCGCCGTTCTCGTCGAAGTTAACCGACGAGGACGCGCCCTGGTAGTCGATGTCTTCGCCGTTCGCGGCAGCCTCGATACCCTCGACGAGGTTGTCCGGTCCGACGGTCATTCCGCCGGGGTTCGCCATCCGGCGCATCTGGTCTTTGATGGCCGGACCGGAGTTCTCGCCGGCCGCAGCGTTCGAGAGCAGTTGAATCGCGACCGAGTCGTACGTCTGCGACGTGAAGACGCCAGGTGCAGAGCCGTATTCGTCCTGGAACAGCTGGTTGAACGTGTCTTGGTTCGGACCGCCGGCCGCCGGGGCCGTCCCGGTGACGTTCTCCATGTCGTTGCCGACCTGTCCGGGCATCGACCCAGAGCGCATCCCGTCGGGCACGAGTATCTCCTCGCTCCCGTCGGACGCGCTGTAGTAGTCACGGAACAGTTGAATACCACTTTCGGGGTAGCCGATGACGACGAGCCCTTCGGGACCGCCGCCACCGCCACCGCCACCGATGCATCCGGATAAGCCAGTCAAGCCTGCCGCGCCCGCGGCTCCCACTCCCTTGAGGAAGTCGCGGCGTACGATATCACGTACCATGTGAAAGGCAATGGCAACTCCTACTTATAAAACTTACTCCCTACGTTTGAAAAGCCATGATAATTGCGACCGACGGCGGTGCGAGAATCGGCTGTGTGAGAACGTCAGACATCGTGTTTTATATACGACCGCGCCGAAGCCGGTGAACCGCTGCGTTCAAACCCGTTCGCGGGCGTCTTTGGAACAATGACTATCCCGTCGTTCGTTATCGGTATCGCGGGGGGGAGCGGTGCCGGCAAGACCACCGTGGCCCGACTCATCACGGAGAACGTCGGCGAGTCCGTGACGCGGATTCCGATTGATAACTACTACAAAGACCAGAGTCACTTGGAGATGGACGAACGCGAGCAGGTGAACTACGACCACCCCTCGGCGTTTGAGTGGGGCCTCCTGTACGAACAGCTCTCGGAGCTACTGGAGGGGAGAGCCGTCGAGATGCCGCAGTACGACTTCGAGATACACAACCGGAAACCCGAGCGGAACACCGTCGAACCGACCGACGTCATCATCCTCGAAGGGATTCTCGCGCTCTACGACGAGGACGTAAACGAGATGCTCGACCTCCGACTCTACGTGGAGACTGATGCCGACGTTCGCATCCTCCGGCGCATCCAGCGCGACGCTATCGACCGCGGACGCGACCTGCAGGGCGTCATCGACCAGTACCTCTCGACGGTCAAGCCGATGCACGAGCAGTTCATCGAGCCGACGAAGAAACACGCGGACCTCATCATTCCCGAGGGAGCCAACAGCGTCGCCGTCACGCTGCTCGAAGAGAAAGTCCAAGCGGAAGTCGAAGGCGACGAGACGCGCACCTGGGAGCGCGACGCTATCGAACGGAAAGTCCAAGAGCGGACCTCGTCTCGCGGGCCCGACAACTAACGCGGCGTCGCGGGTCGAAAATCGGGGTCTCGAAGCTTACGCCTTCTTGCCGGTGACGAACTGCGCTGCGCCCTCGTAGAACCAGAAGTCGTTTTCGCGCATCGCCTTGCCGACTGCCTTGTGCAGTTCGATGAAGTCCCCGAACTCCTCGCCTTCGACGTGCTCGAAGATGTCCGCGAGCGAGACAACGCGTTCGTAGTCGAGTCGGATGGGGTGGTCGCCGAACTCCTCGACGAACTCCGCTTTGTTCAGCGGGAAGTCCTCGTCTTCGTTGACCTTCTTCGCGATGACCGCCTGGCCGTACTTGCGTCCGCCTTCGCTCCCCTCTTCGCCGTCCGGGTCGTGTGGCCAATCCATACCCGAGTGTTGGCAGGCCGATTCAAAGCCGTTACGCATTTGTGGGGATTTGTCACGCGGAACGTCGCGGTCGAGCCGCCTCGTCTACTCGTGCCGTTTGCTACCGATGAACAAGAAATATACGCGTGGCACGCCATCGTTCTTGGAGTCATGCGAGCGACCGAGCGCCCGACGTTCGAATCCGAGGCCAGCAAGCTGATTTACGAGTACGTCGAGCGGCATGGCACCGCCAAGCGAAACGTCCTCCTCGACGTTGCGCCCGTCTCGTCCGACGAGTTCAGAACCGAACTGGAGCGGCTGAAATCCCGCGGTTATCTCCAAGAAGACGGCGGCACGCTCCAGTTGGCGCTCGACGTGGGCGCTATCGAGGAACACGAGACCGACGCGGGAATCGTCACCATCCGACCGGGTCGCCAACGGGACTTCGAGGGCCTCGTCGACGCGATTCGCGACGTGACCTCCGAAGAGACGTACGTCGTCGCCGAGACAATCGCCGAGCAACTCCTCTACGACGAGGCGGTCACGCGCCACAACCGGGTGGAGTCTCGGGTGTTCTTCGTGGCCACCATCGGCGAGGAGGTCGTCGGCTGGACGCACCTCGAACTCCCGCAGGTGTCGCGCATCCGCGAGACCGCCCAGCAGACCGTCGGCGTCAAGGAGGACTACCGCGGGTTGGGCATCGGGAGCCTCCTGCTTCGTCGCGGCCTCGACTGGGCCGAAGCCAACGGTTTCCGGAAGGTGTACAACAGCGTTCCGATGACGAACGACCGCGCGCTGGAGTTCCTCGGCGACCACGGCTGGGAGACCGAAGCGATTCGCAGGGACCACTACACCATCGGCGACGAGCACGTCGACGAAGTGATGATGGCGTACCAGTTCTGAGCGGGTTGTGGGCGGTGGGTCGCTTTTTGCGGGGTCGTTGGTGTCGCTTAGCGAGGGTGCGGTGGGACTGGGATTTGAACGACGCCGAGACGGTCCCTCGCTCCGCTCGGGCTGCAACTCGTCTCGTTCAAATCCCAGTCGTCTCCACAGCACGCGTTCACCGGAGACGCGCAGCTAAACCTGCGCGTCTCGGTTCTCTGAGAATGCGGTGGGACTGGGATTTGAACCCCACTCGCTCCGCTCACGTCGTTCGCTCCGCTCGCTGCTTCAAATCCCAGTCCGTCTCCGATTTCCACTCACAGAGCCGCGCACGATGCGCACTGCGCGGCGTAGTGATTCGTGTGAAAATGCGGTGGGACTGGGATTTGAACCCAGGATTCCGTGAGGAAACCTGCTTTCAAGGCAGGCGCGTTAGGCCACTCCGCCATCCCACCTTCGCACGACAGTTTTGCGTCGGATACCTAAGTGTTGTCGCTTCGCTCAGTCGCGGACGAGTTCCAACACGCCGTCCGTCGATTCGACTCGAAGCCCCTTCTCGAAGACGAACGTCGTCGTGTGCTCGGGGACGAGGCGCTCGGATTCGACCCGGGAGCGGAGCATCGGGACGACCGTGGCGAGGTCCGCGCCGGTTTCGAGGACGGGAAGCATCGGGACGTAGTCGAGGCCGTGGCCCGCGTCGTCGGCGCGCTCGGCGAGCGTCTCGACTTCCGGCTCCGCGTAGGCGTCGGTGAAGTCGATGGGGTCGAGAAAGCCCGAGAAGTAGACGCGCCCTTCCGTCGAGGGCCCGAGGACGACCGGCGTACTCCGGAGTTTCATCGCCGCGCTGTCGATGTGGGTGCGCCCGAGAAGCGGCGCGACCGGGCGGACGACGGCGACCGAGTGGACCTCCTCCTCGTTGAGGAGATGCGAGACGGTGTTGCCCGCGCGGGCGGAGAACGACGACCCGACCTGCGGTTCGAACCGCGCGTCGTCGGTGCCGCCGAGGGCGTCGGCGACGACGCTCCGAATCTCGGCTTCCGAGTCGTGGTCCCCGGCGAACTCGTCGGGGATGTCGTCCTCGGTGCGGTAGTTGACGAGGAGGTCGCCGCCCGACCGCTCGACGGCGATACAGACGTCTTTGAGCATCGCGGCGTAGAGCTCCGCGGCTTCGGCTTCGGTGAGCGGACTCGTCTCCGCGAGTTCCGAAAGCACCAGTCCCGGCCGCGGCGGTTCGGCGAGTACGGCGATGACCGTCATACCCTCCCCTCGCGCCGGGGAACTCTTGAACCCGCCGCTTGTGGCCCGGCGAAGTCGGAGGCCGGCGAAGACTGGACCCTCCGCGTACCGCCCCGTCTCAGCGACTCTGCCGACCCTTCGTCTGTCGGTAGTCTCGGCCGAACACCGACTCGCGGACGTGTTCGACGAACGCCTCGGCGTCTGCGTCGGTCAGGCGCTCCGGCTCCTTCATCGGGACGAGTTCGAAGCCGCGGCCGCGGATGGTCGTCGCGTGCTCCGCGTCGACGTCGAAGCTGTCGGCCGCGCGCGTGGTGTAGTCGAACGCGAGCGCCTCCAGTGCGGCCTGTCCGACGGGGACGATGATGTGTGGGTTTATCATCCGAATCTCCGCGTTCAGGTAGGGCTCGCAGGTCGCCACTTCGTCGTCGGTCGGCCCGCGGTCGGGGTGGCGACAGCGCGTGAGGTACGTGAAAAAGACGTTCTGCACGTCCGGTTCGTCGGCGTCAGGCTCGGACCGGACGAACCCGAGGTCGCCGAGGATGCGCTGGACGCGCTGGCCGGCCTCGTCGCCGGTGAAGGGGACGCCCGTCCGTTCCGCGGCCGCGGTCGGAGCCTCGCCGACGAACAGGAACTCCGCGCCCACGTCGCCGTAGCCGTGGACGACCTGCTCGCGCGTCTCGCAGAGCGCCGAGCAGTTCGTGCAGTCGGTGTCCATCGAGAAGGGGTTCCGGAACTGGCGTTGGTGTGCGTCCACACCCTCGAATTCGGCTCCGGGACCAAAACCCGCCCGGTCCGCGCAGATAATCGAGTCGCACCCTCGCTGACGGGGGGCAGCCGAGTCGGCGAGTGCGTGGTGAAAGTAAACACGGGGCGAACAGGCGGAGACGTGTGTAAAGACGGCGCAGTCGCTCGAACCGCGGAATCGAGAAAAGCGGAAGTGAATCGACTGGCGTCGGTTGTGGGTCGGTTGCGGGTCGGTTGCGGGTCGGTTGCGGGTCGGTTGTGAGGCGGGGGAGAGGCACGAAGCGGGCGGTCGGGGGAGTCAGCTTCAGCGGTCGATGCCGCCCTGCGCCTTGATGTCCATGATGTGGCGGACGTTCAGGTAAATCTCCTCGGGCGAGGTGTCGCCGTCGGGGTCGTAGAGGTCGCTGACGCGGTAGAGGATGGCCGACACCTGCCGGCTCTCGGAGGACTCGCCGTAGATGTCGTCGGCGATTTCGCGGAGGAACGCGACGCGCTCTGGGTCCGCGGGGAAGTCGGCGTCCGAGTCCGGAGCCATCTCCCAGTCGACCTCCTCGGAGTCCGCGCCGGGGGCGGCGTCCGCATCGGCGTCCCC
>NZ_JPES01000004.1:0-94390 GCF_000730175.1 Haloferax sp. ATB1
AAACCGCGATGTAGCAGCATCGCGGTGTCGGCGCGTGAGCGCCTTCGGAACTTGGTGAAGTCCCAATGTCAAGTAACAGCTCTAGTAGCAAGGTCGTTACGGTGGATGAACAGGCATTCGAGAACGCGGGCGGTCAGGCGGTCGATGAAGACGGCTTCCCGGTCGTCGACGAGACGCCGGAGTTCGAGGCCACGGTCGAGCAGGAGACGCAGGCGAAGGTAGATGCGAACCACCCGGACGGGATCGCGGACACGAGCGAAGACCGGATTCACGGCGTCACCCTCGAACAGGAGGAGCGCATTCAGGCGCGGGAAGCCGAACTGGAGCGCATCAGTGCCCAGGCCGAGCTGGGAACGCAGGATGGTCGTGAGCAGCGCACGCGAGAGGTCGTCAGCGAGCTGTGTGGCCGTGACGAGCCGGACTCGGTGGAGCGCACGGATCCCCGGGAGAAGCTGACGCAGGAGGAACTCGCGGAGGTCAACGAGCAAGCGATGCGGATCAGCGACGAAGTGCAGGGCGGCTGGTCGAGAGCGGTTGTCGCGAAGCAGCTGGCTGAGAAGGTGGCACGCGGTCGGGACGTCACGAAGGCGGTGCTGGAGACCCTCGAGGAACTGAAGGCGGCGCCGGGGGCAATCGTGCCCATCGCGGACGTGCCGGACGTCCCGGTCGGTGAGGTGACGGTTGAAGGAACTGTGCAGACCCTTTGGGAACCGAGCAGTAGCGCGATTCAGCAAGTCGGGCTGATAGCGGATGACAGCGGGAAGATCAAGTTTACCTGCTGGGAGAAATCCGGGCAGACGGTGGTGCGTGAAGGTCAAAAGGTGCGGTTCAGGGCAGCAGCCAAGAACTGGTACGAAGGTCGGTGCTCAATCGCGCTGACCGGGTGGTCTGATATCCACTTCCCAGAGCGCGGTCGGTGGTGGGAAGCATAGCCAGTCGGAGCAGTCTTCTTTTTTGCTGTGTGCCGGGCCGACCCAGACCCCTCCGCCCCACCCTCCGCTCCGTGCTCGCTTCGCTGCGCGCGCAGCCACGACCTTGATCATAAATGGATGGTCATCGCCAATCCCCCGTCGATTGTCTTTCAGTCAAATTTGGAGTGAATGGCAGTGTTATCTACCACACGTGCAGTAGACACAGTGGTGCGGTCGGGCGTAGGTCTTTGTAGGTTAACCCGTATCAACATAGTAATGACAGATCGAGGGTACTTCAACCGGACAGAGTTCGGAAGTGACGGTGAGTGGCAGTCACCGGAAGAAGCAATTCGTGACCGCCACAACCCGGAAATCGCGTATCACCACATTGTGAAACTCGCTGGTTCAATCGACGCCGGAGTGGACAATCTCCCGGACGAGAAAAAAGCCGAAGCAATCACGTATGCGACGGTTGACCTATTCCGCGCGACCGTACAGTACGTCGAAGAGTTCGGGACGTATATGTACTCAGAAATCAAGTCCGACGAGAACTTCATAGAACTCTTGATCCGAACCAGCGCCGGAAATTTAAAACCGTTCTTCGAAAATTGCCGGGAAGGGGAACTTGACGCATACCTCGCTGGGGAAGGCCAAGGAGATGCAGCTGCATTCATCGACAAGGTCTTCGGGTATGAACCGATCCAGTCCGGCGACGTGACACTCCACGCAGAGTCCAAGGGTGCGGAAACCCTAGACGACGAAACCCTTGATACGTTAATTCAGAACTCAGAAGCGTTCATCGAATCTGAACTTCAAGCGATAGCGACGTACTATTTGAATATCCGTGAGGCGTATAACGCTGTGAAGCACGGGAACCGCGTCATGGTGAATGATACGTCCGTCTTCGCTATGGAGCCCGAGCACGGCAGCGACACGTCCACGTTCGACACAGCCAGTCTGAGATCTGCCACTGGCAGTGACGATGGAAATAATGAGGGCAATCCCGAGTGTGGTAGTACCAGTACGGTCGACACGGACCCAACGAGCAATTCAGAACATGACGGGGACGCAGGCGGTGAGAGGGAGGATCCCGGAGAGAATGATTCGGCGTCTGCGCCAGTAAACGTGTCCGTGGACGACCCGTACATCTCATTTCTCTGCAAAACCACCGGCGATGAAGGCGGTGACCCGTACATCCTCACCGTCCCAGCATCATTTCTAGAACGCTGGTCACTCGATATTGCCGATCGTGTCCACCGACTCTACCAGCACGTGTACGAATCAACAACTAGCAGCACTGGTGAAGGAACACCACCCGAATTTTACAAGCATCCGGACGAGCAACGATCGAACGACGACGAGTACTACTTAATCCAGAACCCGGACAGTACCGTCATTATTCCGAGCGACGCGGTCCCAGACACGATCCGAGAGTTCGAATTAGAAGACGGAGCAACCGTCGAACTCGTGTGCTCAGTTTCCCACTCCAGTGGCATCGTAAAATTCGATTTCGTTCTCGCTGCAGAACCAACCGAGGATCACCCGATCCGTGTCACCGGGGAATTGGAAACAATCGACCGCGTATTCCGTGAGCTCGGGACCGGTCACTTCCACTTCAGCGTTGAACCGGAACTTCTGAGCGTCGGGCAGTACCTTGACTTACTCGAAATCCGCGAATCTGACGGGTTCACAGAAATCGAAGTTGATCCACCGGGGCCGGACAACGTGGAAACCGGAACAGTTGACACGCCGTTCGAAGGGATCCAAGTCCCTGAACCGACTGACCGAGAATTCATCGAATACATTCATAGAATCAAAAAAGCCACGCAGATTCGTATCCCATTCCCCCCGTTGTACACAGACAAGCATTACCACCTCTACGAGGAGTACCAAGACGCGGATTTAGACAGGGACACAGCCGAGGAATTCTTAGCAGAATTACGCGGTATCGGTGAAGAAACCGGGCACATACAAGTTGTCGTGAGAAACTGGGCAGCACCGTTACAAAACATCAGAGGAAACGCTAACCGAGACCCGGAGCAAGAAGAACGGTTACTGCTCTCCGGAGCACGCCTCGAACTTGATGTGGACGGAGTCGAACAACGGCGAGGTGATGACGGTGAAACGTGGGAGTTCGCACCAGCCCCCTCCACGTTTACCGTGGATGAAGCAATCGAAGCAATCGAATCCGACGGGATTGACGGTGTTACCGAACTCCGCGATCCGGAATTAGATTCGAGTGAGGCTTCGTCATGGATCGGTGTGAAAATTCAGTTCGGAGAACGAGAGCCGTGGGGGGCGTTCGACGGGATTAACGTCGGGTTCTTTACCGAACCACAGAACGGGTAACACTGCTAGTATGAGTCCGAAGACAGGTGCGTTCTTCCAAGAGTGCTACCGCGTATATTTACAGCGATACAGGTCTCAGATCCAGTAGATACGTTGGATGTTCACCGACGCAATCGACGAGCGAACGATTGACATCGCCGAGCACGACTATTTTGACACGGTTCGCGTTGTCCTCACGGAAGACGGGCGTATAACCGGTGCAGTCACGGACACAGCCGGGGGAGAGCGTGGGATGGAGTTATTCCTACAGCACCGAGCAGACGGGACAGACTTGGAAATGCATGATGCAACCGGAACCGACCAACAGACCGGTGGCCGAATCGAAATCACGGATGGGTTCATCACACCAAATATCCCCGACCAGCACCACGAGCAGGATGATGAAATAGGATTCCGAGCCGGGACTGTTACGACGACGACCGCACCGGACGACGAAGCGATCGTTGGAAGTCCCGTGACAATCCGGTTCGATATGCTAAATTTCGATCCGCCGAGTGCATATTTGCCGCGTAGTAACGACACTCCGCTACTCGAACGTGATCGGTTTGAAGTATACGCAGCTGAACTCCCGGATACTGAAGACCGGATCGGGAAAATTAAAGAATGGCATCGACAGCTCCGCACTGGGACGTTGACGATCACGCAGGAAGTCAACGGTTCGCCAGTACACCAAGTCAATCACGCGGCCTGTACAATCGAACCGATTGCGTGGTTACTCGGATTCACGCAAGGTACCATGCCAGCCCCAATCCGAGCAACTATTACAGCTATTGACGGCGAGGAACCAGCATGGCAGTTCGAGAAATGGTTCTCAACGTGGCGGGCTGACATCGGCTCGGCATTCACTGGGCGGAATATTGTACGGGCGAACGATCCGTTCGTGTTCCTCGACCACGGATATGACCGGTTTGTAGGCCGCGTAGAAGAGTACAAGTACCGTGAGTGCCTGTCATGGTACTTCGATGCGTTACTCCAGGAACGGACAGTAAATGCGAAGACCGCATCAATCGCGTCTGCTATCGAAACGCTCGCCCGGCGGTACGCTGCCTTCGACGAAGATGTTGAGAGTGACACTGATGCGGTGATTGCGAATCTAGCAGACGAGCTCGGTGTCCCGGTGGATGACCTCGCATCATTCTCAACCGGATTCGATGAGTCAACGGAGTGGAATAACGCATATTTTTACGTCGGAACACGGAACGCTGTTGTGCATAATGACCGCGTGAACGTCCCGTTCGACGACCTTTTCACTGATTTCGAGGCAGCGCTCACGATGTTTCGGCGCCTCATCTTCCACGAATTCACACCGCCAGGTGAACGTGACCGTTACACTGAGTTGAACAACCTCGAACCGCGTGATAATAGGTTCGAGTAACAGTCTCAACTGGAATTTTCGGAGCTAGTAGACGTGGGGGGTGTCACAGCACCTGAGGAATCGAATGGCTAAATGGCTATTTTTTGGATGATCTCGGATTCGCCCTGAGTCGTTCCATATTGTCCAAAAGTATCATAAATAGTACGTACAATTGATTGTAGAGAGACAAGGCGGTGCGATTCAATCAGCTCAACTCTCGGCGTAGATCCTTCGGCCTTGTGAGTGTCTATTGTCCCCTCAATGGGTGAGGGGCTCGCCGTACTGGCGAGTTCCCTGAACACGGTGAGAAACATGGCAATCAGAGACATCTACGAAACTGGCTTCGACGAGGACGTTCAGACGGAGTCGAACCCTAACCAGTGTCCCGAATGCGACGGCCGGGTCACCACCAACACAGTCGAGACCGTCTGCGAGGACTGTGGCCTCGTCATCGACGAGCAGCGGATCGACCACGGGCCAGAGTGGCGGGCATTCGACGAAGACGAGCGCGAACGGACTGGCGCTCCGTTGACGGCGGCGCGGCACGATCGTGGGTTGTCGACGGAGATCGGCCGTGGGACCGATGCAAACGGGAACGAACTCTCAGGACAGAAGCGACGGCGGCTCGCTCGGATGCGGCGTGAACAGACCCGTGGGCGGTTTCAGTCGAAAGCTGAACGCAACCTCGCACACGGGCTTAGTGAAGTCCGCCGGATCAGTAGTGCGCTCGAACTATCCGAGACGATCCGTGACCAGGCCTGCCAGCTCTTCCGCAGCGCCCAGAACGAGGACCTCCTGCAGGGCCGGTCGATCGAGGCGATGGCCACCGCGAGCGTTTACGGCGCGTGTCGGTGTAACGGGCGGCCGCGAACGCTCGACGACATCACCGAGTCGGCGCGCGTCGAGCAATCACGGGTGACGAACGCGTACACGACGCTAAACACGGAGCTTGGACTGCTGGCCCAGCCCGTGACGCCCAGTGCGTTCGTCCCGCGATTGGCATCGGAGCTCAACGTCTCCGATCAAATCCGGCAGCGGGCTCGGCAGCTGGCGGAAGCATCCGAATCGACCGGGGCAACCACGGGGGTTCGGCCATCCGGGTTCGCCGCAGCCTGTCTCTACAAGGCCGGACGCGAAGACGGGCGGTGGCTCACCCAGTCGGACGTCGCTGACGTTGCGAACGTTTCGGTGGTCACCGTGCGGACCCACCGCGACGCGCTGGACGAACTGGCTGTGTAGTGCCCACATGCGATTTTCGATTGTGTGCCTGTAGACTGATTGATGTGAGGACCATTGTTTAAACCCGAAGACGAAGCATGATACGGCCAGACCACTCTATGACCGACCAGTACGCCGACTATGAAGCTCTCCGGCCGCTCGGCGAAGCGACCCACGTTCCCGACGACCAGCTTACCAGTAGTGGCGAGCCTCGGCGGCAGCGAATAGGAGACGTCGACGCCGGCTATCCAGACGACCCGACAGTAGTTGCGACTGAGTGTGAGTCCTGTGGAGCGTCGATCCCCGCCGACCGGTCGAAGTGCCGGTTCTGTCTCACGAACCATCTCGAAGCTGCCGACGAGCAGGGCACGTCGAATGCCGAACGGACACTCCTCCACGTCATCCAGCTGCTCGTCGAGGCGTCGACGTTCTACAGCGCCGTGGCAAAGGGATCTGCTGCGGCCACGCTCCTCGCGAAGGCAGATGGTGACCCAGTAGTCGATAACTGCAAGTTGATCTACGACCTCGATGAGGAACCTGCTCCACAGCTCGCCGACCAGTGGCCCTCGCTCCCCTCAGCGGTACGGGTCGCGTCTGAATGTGGTGAGCAGGTACTCGCGGCCGCAAGTGAGCGGACATCATGGACAGAGACGACACCGTCGCGTCAGAACGACGAACACGCGACGTTCCTCTACGACGAAACCGGGAGCGGAGTTCACGCCGAATCTCGTCTTGCAAGCCTTCGTAAGCGAGCAGACGATGACCTCTGGCTGGTGCCAGCGATTGCGCTCCAGCAATCCGCTGCAGAGACCAGTAGCGAATACTCACGACACGAGCGAGCGAACAGAACCCATCTCGAGTGCCGGGAGTGCGGTCGGGAGACCGAACATCGGTTTCGTGAGTTCGAGGACGTGCCCGACAACGACTGGACTGGCCAGCCACTGTGGGGCTGTCAGCGGTGCGGGACGCCCCGCTACGGGCCCGAACCCGAAGCCGGTCAGTAAAGACGGTGGCGGATTAACCAACAATTCTGGTCTCGGCTCGGTTTTGTTGGTTAACATAAGCCAGCTTGCGACCACCCTCAGACTGCCCTGCTGACTGCCCACCAGTGTTTTTCGACGCCGAGGATCGGCGGAGACGCACATATGGACCCACGAGACACACCCGGCTACAGGCTACACCGCGCGCTCAGCAATCTCACCAGTATCGACGGCGAGCAATTAGAACCGGGCGACCGAGATCGGATCAGCACAGCAACGACGCTTCTAGAGCAGGTAGAACTCCTCACCCGACCAGATACGATGGCGGACAGCGACACCAACGGAGAGTCCTGACCGCACGACGCATCGGCAATGCGGCGTCCTGTGGCCGCCACAGCCTGAGCAGTTGTTTACCCCCTGAAGGGATGCGGGGGCGCGAGACCGCTCCCGAGAACAACCCATGGCAACACTCCAAGCTGCAACGACATCGACCGGCGCGATTGTATCGGATCCACAGGCAGTCCGCGAACTCTGTGAGAACCACTGCTTCGGGACGCTCAACTGGGAGGTGGACGACGACGGCGAACTGATCATCTGGGGCTACGACAGCTTCGACGTGTACGAGGCCCGTGAGAACGGGCTTCCTGACTACGACGGTGGCATCGTCACCCACGAGTTCCTCCGGTCGCTCGCGGAGTATCTCGAGCCGGACGAAGAATTCGACATCCAGACAGCCGGATTTACCAAGTGCCGATTTCCCGTGCTGGCGAAACGGTACGTCATCTGCGACGGTGAGGTCCTTCACGCGGACCTCAGTTCTCCCGAGCCGATCGACGAGTAGCGTTGTTCGTCCCCCGGGAGGGGTGCGGGGCGTCCAGTCGTGGGTCGTCCTGCGAGGTGATTGTTCAATGGGCCACCGCGCACTCGTTGCGTACGAACGAACCGATGGACAGTACACGCTCCACTACTCTCATTGGGGTGCAGCGAATCTCAAGCTCAAGCGCCGAATCTCGCCTGAGTCGCCGTTCGGTGGCGAGGACACCGACTCCAAGTGGGCGAAACAACTGCTGGCAGAGCTGGCCGATGGCCTCGAGGCAGATGCCGTCGACGGCTACCTCGCCGGCGAAGACCGCCCGTCGACGGTCGTCGAGCCGAAGCCACGCGCCACCGGGCTTACCCTCGACGAGATCGTCGCGGACCACCTCGACTACCTCCACCACGAGGCGTTCTTCGTGGTGTCACCCACCTTCGAGGTGACCGCCTATCGGACGCTGTGGTTCGGCCTGCAGTACGATTCGGAGACAATCGACCACGGCGAGACGGTCGGGAACGGTGCGCTCGCGACCGTTCGGTGGCACGACGGCGAGCCGGTCGGCGACGGCCATCTGAAGGGGCAGTTCCGGGCACTGAAAGACGTCGTTGGCGATATGGTCAACAAGGGTGTGTTCACCCGGTCGACGGCTCGCCAGTACCTCACACAGAAGCTCGGCGAGTGGATCGGGAAGCGCCAAGAGTTGCGCATCCCGAGCGGTGAAGCACCGTCTCCGGACGCGACACTCAGCCGCTCGTAGGGCGATTTGCGTCGAAGCAGATGGTGGTTTTTCTGGGGCAGAAAGGACTGAGCCCCATCGTAGGCTCGTGATTTGATGCCCGAGAAACCAGACGACGACCCATTCCACGATTGCGAGTTAGGTCCCGCCGCTGTCCTCGGGACACGCACCTTCGAAGACATCCTGTTCACCGACGACACGGAAACACCGGTGAACGTGCTAACCGGCGAGACGCCTGCACATTCGCAGGCGACCGTCGAGGAAGCGAAGAAATTCGCTGCGAGTATCGACACGGACACACCACAAATCGCGCTCCCGGCCTCTGTCGAGACGCAGGTCGAGACCCAGAGCAAGCCCTACACCTCAGCTGCGTTCTTCCACTTCAAGGCGACGGGGTCGCTCGAACGACACCGTGCCTACCACGCCGCGTACGACTCGGATGCGTTCACCGTCGACTTCGAGGCCGACTACGAATCGGGCAACCTGACCATCACTGTCGAACGAGTGGAGGAGGCCTGAGAAAGGAAACTCTGGGGCAGGTCCACTTTTTTATATGTCAGGTGCATCCATGGAATCCATATGGAGGCTCAGCGGACAATCCAACGCCTCATCGATCACATAACATTCGGTCACGGGATCCATCTGTTCCTTCAAGTTCTTCTCCTTGAATTCGCCTCCGTCTTTCTTACCTTCCAGTTCTCCAGCTCCCTCCTCCTCCAAATATCAAACCCCAATTTCTTCATTGGCGTCTACGCCGCTACTTCTGTCATCTTCCTTGGCATCCTCATCCTGTTCACAGCCAAAATGAGGAAACGCACCTTTTCCCCACCACTCCAACAAGTGCGTCGCCTCGCCATTTCCATCCTTTGCTACATCGCCGCATCAGGCGTTGTCATCACATTTGGCTACCTCCTCCTCATTCTCGCCACAACCGGTAGAACTGGTATCGGCCGTCTGGATTACATCTTCTCCGTAATGCTCACTACCCTATTCGCCGCCTTACTCGCCGTCGGGTACCACGCACGGGTCGTTGACAAACAACCCGACCGCGAGACTATCACAGGGACAGTCACAGCGTGGCAAGACTCCCTCGCATGGGTCAGCGAGGACGATCGTAGCCACGCCAAGCAAGACGCATATGATGAATTCACTGATCGGATGAACGATTTATCAGAACTGTTATCGAACGCAAAGACGGTCCACGGGAGAGAGCTACGACGTGATTTCGAGGCATGGAGAGACGATTTTGAGACGCACAGTGAACTGTCGAAGGAAACCATTATCAAAGGACAAGGAGAGAACAAGAATGAACGTTTGGAGCAGGAGCATCAAAAACTGGAATCGATCCAACGAAGGCTCCGGATTATCGCTGGAGAACAGAAATGATTACCCGGTATAACTCGCCACAAGATGCCGTCCCGCACGAAGAAAATCTACTGATTCTCACCAAGAGCGGCGGCTGCTACGGCCAAGACTTCACCGACATCGTGCAGGAGATCCGGGACGGAATCCACGGCGACAAGCTCCTGATCCAGGAATACTTCCACTCACTAGACAACCTCGTAGACCGAGACAAATTGATTCAGAACAGCGTCTGGATCATCCATTGGCAGGAATGCCTTGAAAACGAACCGTATCCTCATCTCAAGCACTATCTTGAGACGCGGAGTTACCCAAATGAAGGCGAGATTATTCTTTGCGTCAACGGCTCTGACAAGGCGGAAACAGTTGGATCTCGCTATCCGCGAGTTTCCGTCGCTCCGTCAAAGGAATACCTCGTGGCGTACGCGCTGGGCCACCTGAACACGGCGAATCCGGCCTGTTCAGGTGGGACGAAAAAGGTGATCGAGTGGAACAACGAGGTTTGTGATGAACTGGGGGTGCCCTGATGCCGAACGAATGGAAAGTCCTCGAACGCGCAGTTGACCGGTTCGAATTGGATCCCGAGCAACGGCAGGAATACGTCCGGACCATCACCGAAGTCTACGGCGAGGCCATGGCGACTAGGAGCGAGTTTGAGGAATTCGGAGAGGAGTACTACTCGTTCCTGAATCGAGAGGTGTTCTCGGACGACCGCGTCATCTCAACCCTCAGCAGTTTCGGGCTCTCGGAGGAGCAACTGGCTGCATTCCGCGACGGGACGATCGCCAGCGACGAATTGGTGAAAACGTGGAACGAGCTCCGGTTCCGGATTGACGAGCTCATTGACTTCGCAATGCTACTGAAGCTGGTGAAGGATTACGGCGACCGGTCCGACACTGGAATGATTGAATCGCGGTACCGCCTACAGAAGCTGGTCTACCTCGTGAACCGTAGGATCGCGCAACAAGATGACTACGCTGCCATCGGAGAATTAGAAGGCGATCTCGGAATGCTTGACCGTACTGGATACCGTTACCGCTTCACGAAACGTAGCTCCGGCCCCTTCTCGTCCGACGTCTACGAAGATAAGAACCGCTTGTTCGCCTGGCAACTAATTGAGGAACCTGTTATCGGTCAGAAGGGGACGGGGGAGGTCGGAGAACACGAACGCCGCTATGGTGTCGAATTAGCGCCTGCGGGCGAAATCATGGTGAACGAGTTCTACGACCGGATCGAACA
This sequence comes from Haloferax sp. ATB1, assembly GCF_000730175.1. Classification (NCBI taxonomy): domain Archaea; kingdom Methanobacteriati; phylum Methanobacteriota; class Halobacteria; order Halobacteriales; family Haloferacaceae; genus Haloferax; species Haloferax sp. ATB1. The sequence goes on from NZ_JPES01000004.1 coordinate 10,964, forward strand.
CGCCGATAGTATGATGCTCTCATCTTGGAACTATGCCCAGCAAACGGTAATCGACGAAATCGCCCACATGACGCACGATGACTTTGTTCAGTATATTAGTGAGGGGGACCGTCTCCAGAAGGCCTCGACTGGAGCAGAACTCCTCGTCGGCCCGCGGAGAAAATTCAAAGCGAACGAAATCGAGTTCTTAGACGAGTTAACGGGGGAGTTCGCACATGCCTGAGCGTGAGGAGATCATTGTGAGTATCATTGAGGCGTTGGAGGCAGAGGACATGGAGCCGGATCAGATTGACGAGTGCCGCCAGCTGCTCGAAGCGAACTACCACGAACCGGAGTTTCCCGTTGATAGGGTAACGATACGGCGGATTCGGGCGCAACAGTTCCGAAATCTGGATGACCGGGTGGTCCGGCTAGATGACACTGATACAGCTCTCTACGGCCCAAATGATCAGGGAAAGACTGCGATCCTTGAGGCAATTCGGTTTAACCTGTTCGGCCGTCAGGAAAAACAACGAATTACACTGACCGACCCGATCCAGTCCGAGCAGGATTCGCTAGAAACAACCGGGAATTGGTCGGTCGATACGAACCACTATTTGGTTCAACGGCTTTTAAACCGGGACGGCCGCGGGTATTCAGGTGACGATCGGCCAAAGCTGAATACAGATCCATCGTCGGAGGATGACATCCCCTTCCAAGCCCGGAACACACAGCAGGATGTTTCCGAGGCGTTCGGTATCTGGCCGGTTGAATCCCGGGAGTTTGGTCGGTACAACATTTTCTCATTGTTCTGCTTGATGGCGCCAGAGTACAAGAAGTTCCTCCGCTGGCAGGACAAAGAGGATTTCATTGACCTTCTGTTCGGCATTAACCTAGCCGCTGTGATCAACCAGAGCAAGAAACGGCGATCTGAGAAGTATGAGCTGACCGAAGAAGAAGAAACAGCCGCAGAAGAGCTTAAAACCGCCCAGAGCCGAGAGAAGAAATTGGCGGAACGGCTGGCCGAATTACAGGAGAGCAAGAAGGAGATTGAAACAAAATTAGCGGATCGTCGAGCGGAACTTCGCTCTATCAATGAAACGCTAGAACAGGATAATGAGCTGGAACAGCTGGAGTCAGAGAAGCTGCGGCTGCAACGGCAAATAAACAACTTGGAGTCCGAAAAACGGGAGACACGCGGTGATTTGCGGGAAACCCGGCTGAGTATCGAGCGATATGAGGAGATGGAGATGGGGGAAGAGGTTCATTCAACAGCTCAGGACCTGCAGGAGATGATGAGCATCCCGGAACGGTGCCCAATCTGTACAAACGATGTCGATGATTCGCAACGCCGCCGGCTGTTGAATGATGGAGATTGTCCGCTGTGTCGTAAGGAGGTCCCAGACAAGAGGATTGAAACGGCCACCGAGCGGGACGTACGTGAATCAGCCATGGAACGCGAAGAGGTGGAAGAGCAACTGACCGAGTTGCGATCCCGGGAACGAAAACTCGAGGGGGAACTAGATCTTCTTGAGTCACGGGTTCAAGATCATCAGGAACAGCTGGAAACGATAGAATCACAGATCGCGGAGAGCGATGTCACCCAGTTAATCGACCGGCGGGATGAATTGGAAACAGAAATATCTTCGCTGGAGCGGGATGCGACATCGGTCCAAGTGGAGATCAATGCCAAGGAGGACGAACTTGACGACACTACTGGATGTATTGAAGATTTAGAAGGGGCGTACGAACGCCGCCGTGAGAAGGTGGAGAAACGACAAGCGTTGCAAACTTTCGAGCGGATCGTTCGTCGGCATATTGAGGAAGAGCGAACTGATCTCAAGAACAGCTTACGGGAGGAGATGAATAACCTTCTCTCCTACTTCGAACATGGTCGGTTTGCCGATGCCCAGAATGTTGTGTTCAATCCACAGGGGGGCTACGATTTCACCGTCGTGATCGAGGACGGGAATGATGTCCCGTCCGATCGGCATAACGAGTACTCGAACGAGGGGAAGATTCTGGCCTTACTGTTCCATACGGCCGTCTTGAAGCAGCTGGCAGAGCAGTCGAACACGCTGCCGATCCGGATGTTCATATTTGACTCTCCATATTTCGATATCCCGGACACAGGAAATGCACCCGATATTACAAACTTTGTATTGGCGTTGCCAGAAGAATTGCCGGAGTATCAGGTGATTGTGACGGTGACAGATTCAGCGTTATCGGATCGTTCAGCGCTGAATGAGAAATATCAGATTGAGGATTTCTGACTTAGACCACCGTTCATAGGGATTTAACAGCCAAAACAAAGGTAACAATCCGGGATCATTCCATCCGTTGAGCGTGCGGAAAATTCTGAAACGCACGTATTTCGAGATGGGTTTTTCGAGCGCCGGCGATGGGTGCCGGCGCAGCAGGAGCGAGCGAGCAACGACTCCCGGTGCGTCGGCGTTTCGAGGTGTTCGAGATGCACATGGTCATTTACAGTCTGGTAGAAGCATCGACAGAAGACGAAGCACTATCCACCGGAAAGTCGGTGTTCGACCGCCTAGTCGGCGCCGACCCACACGCCGGCGCCGTCTTCGACTACCACGTGACTTTCGATGAGGAAGACACGTCCGTTGCGGGGAAGGCGCGATGGGGTGATCTCCCGACCGCGGCCCCCGTTGACTCCGATGACGGCCAGGATCTCCTCGAGCGTGGCTGGAAGGCGACGAAAGAGGAGTTCGAGCGCAACCTCGACCGGGTGAAGGAAGCACTCGACGAACTCTCCGACGAGGAGATCATGCGCGACGAGGATCTCGCTCGGCACGCCTTCCACCAGGTCGGCGCCTACGACGGGCCGACGGTGTTCCTGTACAACGAGTATGCGAACGGTATCCGCCATCGCGAGCAGCTGGATCGAGTCCTCGAAGAAAGCGAGGAGCTCTGGATCGTGCCCGCCGACGTCCACTTCTAACAGATGTCCCGGATCACAAACTGGCGGCGCGAAAGTCGCACGCCGACGCTCGCGTATCGGAACACCGAGACCGGTGCGCGAGCCGTCCTGCACAGAGCGCCAGACTCCTACCGCTACAAGTGGCGTGGCGCTATCCTCGTCGACGGCTACCCGGTGTGGTCGCGGGGATACGAGACGAAGGACGCGAAAGCGTTCAGGAACGTTCTCCGCGACCAACCTACGCCCGAGCTGAGCTGCCCGGAGTGTCTGAACGGCGACGTAGTCGTCGGTGGGAAATCGGCTGACGGTGCGACGGTCCAGCGCTGGTTCGAGTGTCGAAACTGTGGGCACGAAGCACCCTCGCGAATCGTGTACGGCGCCGAGCGCTGAGGGACATACTCACAGTTACGGAGACGTTTATTTGTGGGCCGGGATGGGTGGCCCGTCTCAATCGGGCCAGATTCACAGATGAGTCTGGAAGTCATCGACCGGCACAGTAACGCACTGTTCGAGTTCCTCTGGTGTCCGGTCTGCGGGCACGAGGTATTCAGTCACATCCCTTTCGAGGGAGTGTTCTGCAAGAACTGCAACACGCAGGTTAAACTGCAAGAGTCACGGGAGACACGTGGCTACGAGGAGGCCGTCCTCGCCTGCTTCGACACCCACTCGACGTGGAACCTCCACGTCGACGAAAAGCTCCGTCGCGACCTACCCGATGGGTCGGCACGGGTGAAGGTCCTCGGCGCACCGGGTGCCTACAAGGTCGACTGGTGGAGTCCAGCACCCGGTGATGACTGGCAGCCGGTCGAACAAGGCGAGTTCGACGATGTCGACGAACCAGCCGATATCTCCCATCTCGCGTAGGGGATAGCAGTTCCTGTGGCTGTTTTTCGCCCCCTGAGGGGTGCGGGGGTGCTCGAACGAGTAGCTCCCGAACAGACCGATGAGTAGACCTAGCGACACACACTCGATTGAACAGACACACCCAGCGAGCGACTGCGACATCGCCTACGTCGGGTATCGGCAGAGCGGGCAGGCTATCGTTGAGAAACGTCCCGGCCAAGAACAGCTCACGCCAGAACGGAGTCTCGCGCTGGTGAATCACAGTCCCTCGGGATTCGAATGGGGATATGGTGGTAGTGGTCCAGCACAACTCGCGCTCGCACTCCTCCTCGACTACACGGATGACGAAGCGTTCGCCCTCGACCACTACCAGGCGTTCAAAACCGAGGTCGTGAGCCAGCTGGACTGTGCTGGGTCTGCTGGAAGCTGGCGACTCACCGGGGCCGAGATCGATGCAGTCCTTCACGAAACACCCGGCGAGCCGGCCGCACCGTCCATCTAAATACCAATCACCGAAAGAGATCCATGTCAGAACACACCCAACCATCTCGTGCGGATGATGAATCGACCGAAGCCACTGAACAGGCGACACGAACGGAGTACGTCGAACGCAGTGACATCGGCGTCTCCCTTACCGTGAAGCTTACTCGCGGGACGGGCACCCGCGATCAGGACAAAATCGTGGCCAAAGCGAAAGGTAAGACTCTCGAAGACGCTCGCGAGGACATGGAGATTCTTCGAAAGTACATCCACGATCTCGCTGAGGACGCCCGCCAGATCCAACCCGAGGAAGAAGACGAGTAACGGCGAGGGCCGTTTTTTGTCGCCTCAGCAGTGGCGGAGGCGACCATCAGTGAGCAATTCAGATAGTCAAACAACAGACGCAAGCGAGCTTTCGCCAGAACAACGGCTCGAACCCCCGAATACGCGGCTCATCAACGCTGGTATCGTAACGATCAACGATATGGAGACGCTGCGAGCCTGCGTCGCCTACGAGAACGCGAATCAGCAACGGGTCCCGATTCTTCGCCGGCTTGAAAAGCGGGCCAGCGAAATCCGCGCCCAAGACGATTGACCCAACGCCCGGAGGTGTCTGTCGGAGCCTCGGTGGGTGGAGGCTCAATCCAGATGAGCGATCGACCAGAGATCGAGATTCAACGACAGACCGCATTCGGTGACGATGGCCAACTCGAAGTAACCGAAACAAGCGTCGAGACCTCACTCGAGGACTTCGGCGCTGACGTGGATCATCGTGACCGGGATTCACGGCTCGATCGCCCCGAAGCCAGCGAGTTCGGTGTCGACGACCGACCGGAAGTCAAGCACTCGTCCGAGGGTGAGCAGTCCAGTCTCTTCGCCAATACAGCCGAGGACCAGCAGACGCTTGCCGGCGACGACGCAGCTGCTCGCTGTCTTTTCGAGGAGTAACTATGACACGACTCACCAACTGGACCCGAGAGAGCCGTACTCCGACCCTGGCGTACCGAAACACAGAGACCAACGCCCGAGCAGTCCTGCACCGTGCGCCGGATTCGTACGTCCACAAGTGGCGGGCCGCGATTCTCGTCGAGGGCTACCCCGTGTGGTCGCGCGGATTCGCGACAAAGGACACCACGTGGCTTCGGGACGAACTCGAAAAGCGCCCCCAGCCAGAGCTCCGCTGCCCAGAGTGTCCGAACGACGAGGTCGTCGTCGGCCAGAAGAGTGCTGACGGTGCGAAGATTCAACGGTGGTTCGAGTGTCGGGAGTGTGGCTATGAAAGCCGCTCAGCAATCGTCTACGGCCCCGAGCGGTGATTCTCGACAAGGGAACCAAACGACGATGGATGACGCAGTGGAATCAACCTGACCGGTGGGTTGAAGTCGCTGCGTAAGGAATTCTTACATAGAATCGCCCATGAGTACTGACGATCCTGAGGTAACGACGGTGACGTCGAAGGGACAGATCACCATCCCGAGTCGGCTACGCAAACAGTTCGGCCTCGAAAAGGGCACGAAGCTGATGGTCGTCCCGACGGACTACGGCCTCGTACTGAAGAAACTCGAGCTCCCCTCCGTCGAGAAGTTCCAGCAGCGGGTCGAAGAGCGTGCTGAGACGGTCGACCTCTCGATGGACGAGGTCAACGAGCTGGTGCATGATGCGCGGGGCGCCGATGAATGAGAGCGGTTCTCGATACGAACGTTCTCATTTCGAGCGTTATCGCAACTGGCGTCCCCCACGAGATAGTCGTCAAGGGGTTTAGCAGCGAGTATCAGATCGTCGTCTCCGTCGCGACGCTCACGGAATTTCGAGACACCCTGCTCAAATACCCGGAGAAGTTCCACATGGACGAAGAAGACGTCCAACAGGAGGTCGAAACGATCCGCTATTTCGCGGAGTTCGTCGACCCGGATGAAGAGATCACAGCGGTCGAGGCTGATCCTGACGATGACAAGTTCCTCGAAGCTGCCGTAGCGGGCAACGTTGACTACATCGTCTCCGGCGACCGCCACTTGCTCGATCTCGACTCGTTCCGTGGGATCGATATTGTCGAGCCCCGAACGTTCTACGACCGCCTCACGACCGAGTAATCCCCTGTGGCTTCCCGAAAATAGGTCGTACACGAGGGCTCTCCTCGAGTGTGCTCATCCAGTATGGTTTTTCGACCCCCCGAGAGAGGTGCGGGGCATCCGAACGCCCGCGTTCAACCGATGGAAACAGATTCGACCACCAATCCACGAGCGCCAGCACAGAACGAGAGCGAACGCAGTCAGCCAACACCAGCCGACGTCGAGTACGTCGGCATGCGCGTCGACGGGACGCCGGTTGTGCTGAAGCTCACCGACCACGAGCGCCTCACCCCGGATCGGAGCCTCAAACTCGTGCGACACAGCCCAGGGGGATTCGACTGGGGCTACACGGGGAGCGGCCCGGCGCAACTCGCCTGTGCGATCCTGCTCGACTACTACGACGACGAGAGCGTCGCCCACCAGCATTACATCCAGTTCCGCAACGAGGTGGTGAGTCAACTCGCGTGCGATGGCCCGGCCGACTGCTGGCACCTCACCGGGGAGGATATCGAGGCGGCACTCGCCGAATTCGAAGAGTGCCGAGCACTCACGCCAGATGGTGGGACGCCGCCATCGTCACTGCCGGCGAATTGGAGTGCGGTGGCCCGGACAGATCGGACAGTCATCCAGCGTCGGGATATCGACCACTACGTCGTCCTCGCTGAAGGGAGCGAAGAGTGGTTGATCATCCTCTGTGCGCAGGGGGACCGGGCGTATCCCGCCCCGCTTGACCATCGAACACTTCCGGTCGAGAACGATCCTGCTTCAGCCGTTCAGGCACTCGTCGCTGAGAGTAACGACCTCGTCGAGCCAGAGGAGGACATCTGATGGAGAACATCCGACTCTCGCGGGCCACGTACCAGCTCATCGAACGCGCCGTCACGGCGCTGGAGTGCATCGGCCGAGAACTCGAGCGATACAACGACCGGCAAGAGCGAACAGCTGGGAAAGACACAGATGAGACGAATCCCAGCGAATCATGACTGGCGAAGCGACGCTTGACGACTTCAAGGGCGAGACATCATCAGGAGAGTCCAGCTCGCTCACACTGGAAGAGCGACTCCTCACCCCGATCTCCCCGTCCATCGGTCTGCGGGTGACTCCCGGTCGCGAGGATCCGCTCTATCTCCAGAACCGGGGCACTGAGCGGTATCTCTTCCGCGACGATCATGACCGGTGGTTCATCCTTCAACCCTCGGCGAAGGACTCAGAAGAGGCGTTCGTCCGCTGGGTGTATCTCCCAGCAGACCGGCCCGAACGGCTGGCGCAGTCGGCACTTCGTCGACGGACTGTGATCGGCTACGATTATGTTCAGCGGTCGGCCGCACCAGATCCAGTTAGGTCGACGGTGACGGCGATGTTCGTCACGGAACGCTGGCCCGAGACGGCCTACGAGTGTGGGTCGTGTGAGGCGCTGTTCGACACGGCACGACAGCACGCCCTGCACTGCTGGGACGCACATCCGTGGGTGCCGAATCCTGAACAGGTGCGCCGTCGACGCCACGCTGACGAGTGAATTCAAGAGCCGAAGCCAGGTGTCGGGACCGTCCAGATGATTAACCAACAGTACTGGATTTCTGGGTAGAATGTTGGTTAAGAAGTTGTTTTTGCGCCCGTGAGAGGGGCGCAGGGCGCGTGATGAGAGCGCCGTCGCGAGTGACGAATTCGATTTCGAGGTGACTGCAATGAAAGACCCAGAATCCAGAACCGTGTTCGCTGGCGTCGACGGACGAACCGATACAGAACTACCCGACTGGTACCGCCGGAAGAAACCGGTCGACGAACCGAAGTCCTTCGCCGAGGCGATGCGTGACCTCCCGCAGGCCGTCGAGACGACAGTCGCATACCGGAATCCCTACTCCGACGAGTGGGTCGAAACGGAGCGCTTCAACGCCTTAGTCGAGCCGACGAGAGCGCGCGACGACGCGACAGACGACGAGCCCGACGCAGACCCACTATTTCACGTTCCGACGGACAGTTACGCGATCATCAATCCGGTGGACGTGTACAGGCCCTTGGAGGAGGTCCTTCGCGAGGAGACCATCGACGGAACGCCGCTCGGGAACGTGATGTTCGGCGAGATCCGGCGCTACCGGGGCGGCGGCGAGGTCCATATGGACATCATGTTCGACGGTCTCGAAGTCCGGCTGCCGGGGCGGTCGGACCCGATCACGATGGGTGTGACCTCCGGCTACGACTTCTTCGGTGAGCACGCCGTCTACGTGGAGGGTTTCGCTCAGGACGGGTACTGCTCGAATTCGATGCGCTCGCTCACCGACAAGGAGGTCATCAAGCACGTCGGGGACGTTCGAGACTTCCGGACCTGGTGGGAGGAGATCCTCGCCCAGGTCGAACTCGTCGCCGACGACCTCTTCGAGTTCATCCGTGACGCCCAGGACATCAACCTCGACTTCTCGGAGCTCCCGTTCACCGTCACGGAGTTCTACAGCCTGCTCGGCTTCCCGGATTACCTGGCCGAGCGCGCTGCGAGCGATGCCGAGGCCAACGCGGCCTCACCCGTCGAGATCGATATGTGGACGCTGCATTCCGGCGCGACGTACGCACTCACCCACTTCTTCCAGGGGAAGGAGGGTGCATCCCTCGATGGCTACGTCCGGACGGCCAACGATATTCTGTTCAATCCAGAGGGCACCATCGAGCGCGTCGAACGGGCCTACGAAGAGCAGCTGGAGGCGGACGGCAACGAGGGGGCACAGGCGTCGCTCGCCGGCGAGCGGGCGCTCGCGAGCATCGAACGTGTCAGCGACGACCTGCAGGAGAAAGTCGATCAGTTCAAGGAGCGCGAGGATGCACTCCGTGAGCGGTTCCAGGAGGCGATGGGGTAACCTACGAGGAGTCGACAAGAGAGCCGAAGAGTTCCTCGGCATCCCCCGGCACATCGAAGTCGTGGAAGTGTTCTCCTTTCTCTTTGGTGAGTATATTAAGTGCGGCAGCGGCGCCATCTCCAGCTGAAATGACGGCCTGCCACTCCTCAGCTCGAACCATCGCCCCCGTCGCGTAGGCGTTTTCGACGGACGTCTCCATCGTCACATCTACATCGACAATTCCCTCGTCGGTGTGTGCACAGTCGAGACCTTCAGCGATATCCCGATTCGCACCTGTCGCGAGCACGACGTACGAGGACTCATACTCGCCGTCGTCAGTCGTGACAGCAAAGCCGCCGTCAGTCGATTCAACGGCAGTGACCTCCGTTCCTTGGTGCCGGTCGACGCCGAAATCGTCGACCTGGTCGCGAAGGGTCTCGATATAATTCGTGCCGTCTATCGACCCAATTCCAGGGTAATTGAACAGATGGGCTTTGTGCATCCACGTCTTGTCGGTATCGAAGACAGTGGTTTCGAGGCCATTTTTTGCAGTGAATAGTGCGGCACTGAGGCCGGCAGGGCCGCCGCCGACAATTAGTACGTCTGCCATACCGATACTAACAATCACAGAGGGATAAGCGTGGAGGAAGATTCGGTAGCGGGTGTAACACTTCCCTGAGAGGATCAGTCCATTTCTGGACCGACGATGACCTTTTCGCCGGCGATGCCGTACGAGTCGTATGCCCGTTGAAACCGACGCAGATGTCCGAAGAATACTGGAATATAAGACAGTCGCTGTCGTCGGATGCTCGTCAACGCCGGGGAAGGACGCCCACGAGATCCCGAAATATCTCCAGGCACAGGGGTACAAGATCATTCCGGTCAATCCCACTACGGATGAGGTCATCGGACAACCTGCCTACGATTCACTCTCCGATGTCGCGGAAGACGTCGATATCGTGGATGTGTTTCGACCGAGTCCCGAGGTTGCTGGTATTGTCGACGAAGTGCTCGCCCGTGACGATGTCGAGGTCATCTGGCTGCAGCTCGGTATTCACGACGACGACGCGGTTTCCCGGGCAGAAGAAGCTGGGATACGTGTCGTCCAAGACCGGTGTATGAAACCAGAACACCAGCGACTGGTCGCCTCGACGTAAGACCACGGCGGGTATGCTGAGAGACGCAGTCCTACTCGAACCGTCCTGTTTCGGTCCTGCAGTCTACACATCAAGTAACGTAGGACATCTACCCCGACCCACCGGTTTATCCGACACCGACGAGTAGAGATTGGCATGCCTGCAACGCTCGAAATTGCGTGCGAAAACGAGGATTGTGAACTGGATATGGCCGAACTTCACTACACCTACGATATGCCCGACGACGTCACGGTTGAGGATTTTCAGTGCCCCTACTGCGGGCAGTCGGACACGCTTCGAGAAATCGAACTCTGAGCCAGGAATCCGTTCTCCGGTTCATTTATCGAGGTATGAACCGCTTAGCGGCCTGTGAGTTCGTCCTCAATTTCGTCGTACTCGGGGAACTCCGGCCATTCTTGGGCCACCCAGGTGTACTGAATCGTCCGTTCCTCGTCGATCAGGAAGACAGCGGGCCGTGGCTCGCTGATTCCTGCCATCCCGTCGAGATCGTTGACGATTCCGTACTCTTCGGCGACGCCGTTCTGTGGGTCGCTGAACAGTCGGTATGGCATCTCGCGTTCGTCGATGAAGGTCTTGTGCTCGTAGGGCGACGAGATCGAGAGGCCGACAATCGTGACGTCGAAATCATCGTCCCACGCACGGTCTCGTAACTCGTTCCAGATGTACGTCGCTGGAAAGTCCCCATCCATCGTGTAGAACACGAGGAGAACCGGCCCGTCCGCAGTGAGTTCCGACAGGGCAACATCCTCCCAGTACTCGTCGTTCACCAGTGGACGGACGAAATCCGGAGCTTGGGCTCCTGCGTCAGGGTGGTTCGACTCATCGAGGTCGACGACATCAAAATCGAGCTCCATCGGTTATGCCTCCGCTCCGTAGGTGTTGTCGAGATACTCGACGATGTTCGCGCTCTCGGACATCGTCACGCCGGTGTTTTCGTCGACGATCGCCGGCACTGTGCGCTTGCCGCTGATGCGCTTGACGACGTCACGTTCGGAGTGCATCGCTTCGACGAATCGCGAACGATAGTCGAGGTCGTACTCGTGGAGCTTGCGGACAACGCGCTCGCAGAACGGGCAGGCCTGGAGCCGATACAACGTAATCGATGGGTCGGTGGTGGGTGTAGATTCACTCATTGTAACTCAGTTTGAATTGGGGTGACGTGTGGGTAAACACTGTGCTGGCAGCAGTCTACGCGACCTGCCGAACCTCCGCCAGTAGCTCGTCGATCGACGGTCGGTCCGCTGGAGACGTTCCCCTGTGGACATATGATATGGATGGGTCGTTTTCCCGGACATCGACGACGAGGGCCTCGGGCATCCGTCCGATCATGTCGTGAAGATTCCCCAACACACCGAACCGAGACGGTTGATCGAGATCGTCACCCAATTGCTTCGCCGGATCCGCAAGGAGTGGAAACGGCAGGTCGTACGACTCCTGCCAGTTGCGGGCTTGTTCGACAGGTTCCGGGAGGACGGATACCACGAGAGCGTTTTCGGCTTCGAACTCGTCGTAGCGCGTTGCAACGTCCTGTACCTGTTGTCGGCATTTTCGGCAGTGGTAGTCTCGCTGGAGCAACAGAACAACCGTATTGATATCGGGATTCGAGATCGTATCCTCGAGCCGGAACGGTGACGCCCCCGCTCCGGCGTTTTCTAACTCGAAGGTTGTGACACTCACAGACATTGGTTCCGGTAGGAGGAGTTCAGCAGTAAACAAACGGGGGGCGTGCAAAAAGGGAACACACTCGAGAATGGCGAACTCACGTGCCCTCGACGAGTCGCTCTAACTGTTCCGGCGGCACTGCACCCCTGGCACCATATCCATCGTAGACGAACGTCGGCACGCCCGTCACACCGTTCTGTTGTGCTTCAGCAAATTGATCTCGGAGCCGGTCGCGGAGTTGCTCGTCCGCGACTGCAGTTCGAATCTCGCCACCGTCCAGTCCGCATTCGTCCGCAATAGCGGCTAAGACATCGACATCGCCGATGTCCTGTCCCTCGATCCACAGGGCCTCGAAGATCGCTTCGTCGAAGGCGAGCCACTGCTCGGGATACTTTTCGTTCACGTAGAACGAGGCGACCTGTGCCTCGAACGAATCCACGTTCTCCGGAAGATCGTCGAGATCGAGCATCTCGTCCGCATCGTACTCCTCTTTCAATCGGGCGACGTTCTGTCGTACCTGGTCGAAATACGCTTCGTCTTTGCCGTCGTCGACAGAGTGGTCGATCTCGCCGTCGGGGCCGCGTTTCTGACTCCGAAGATCGAACGGTTGCCAGTCAATCTCGAGATCGCGGTCGCGCGTTTCCTGACACTCCTCCAATGACTGACGACCAAGGTAACAAAAGGGACACACGTAATCCGTATACACCGTGATTTGACCGCTATTTTCAACCATTGCGTATCAGTATGGCCGGCCACCGGATAAGAATCCCAGTGAGCAGAAGGTTACCCTCGTAGGAGTTCGATGAAACCGGCTCCACCACGCGAAGCTCATTCTGTACTCACGGATCTGGACTCGATGAGATACACAGAGTCAAATCACTTGTGTGGAACTCCACGTTGATTCTCGATGATTCGTTCCTGCATTTCTTCGAGCTTGATGAAGTGACAGAGTGGGTTCCCTGGATAGACGACCGGGTTTTCCAGGATCCCCACGAGCAGTCCGGTGAATGGGGCCTCAACGGTCGTTTCATCGGATTTGAACGGATTCGTAATCCGACAGATCGTCTCGCCTTCATGGACTAACTCCCCTCTTTTGTAGTTCATCTCGACGATCCCGCCGGCATCGGCCCGGAGCCACGTCTTTTCACTCCACCCCTCAATAACCGTTCGCCATCCCGGCCACCGAACCGTTTCCTGTTGATAAATCCCATATTCAGCGAACACGCTCCGGACGCCTTGGAGGGCGTGGTCGATCAACTCCCGCTCGAAGCGATGTGCTTCCCCCATCTCGAGTGTAATCGTCGGGATGCCGTCGTCGGTCGCCTCCCGACGCAGCATCCCCGAAGAGCCTTCACCGGCCATGATGAGATTTGTTCCGAAAGCGCGAGCGAGGCGCGCAGCCCCCTCGTCGTCCATGTCGGCGCGGACGTGGAACATATTCGTCCGCCCACGCGTCGAGGTGTGAAAGTCCAGACCGAAATCACAGGGCTCGATGAAGTTATTGTAAATCTGGTAGGCGATCCGGTTCGAACTCGTACTGTTTTGTTTTCCGGGAAAGGCTCGATTCAAATCCCGTTCGTAGATCGGCAGATAGCGCTCCTGGGCAGTAAATCCCTGCACGTTCAAAACAGGTAGACAGACGATTGTCCCACAGACGTCCGTGTGGTCCCATTCCTGCGCGACTTCCCGCACGACTTCGATGCCGTTGAGTTCGTCGCCGTGAATCGCCGCCGATAAAAATACCGTGGGGCCCGGCCGTGGTCCGTTGATGATCGTGACGGGAATGCGGACTGGATCACCTAGGTACGTTTCGCTCACTGGATATCGGAATTCCTCGGTTTCGCCCGGATCGACACGCCCGCCGTCGAAGGTGAACGGTTCAGTTTCTTGATCGGCCATCAGTCCCCGGATGATGAACCGTATCAGGTTAAATCGAGAGAGAGGTTGTAACTGTGTTACACGGTCGCAGAACCACGAATAGGGGATACCCTCAATGATGAGTGAGCAAAGCCTATGACTGCCTCTTCCAACTCTGTCCAGCCCGAGGAGGTGACTGATTCGGGACGGTCTGTGAGTGGCGACTGTGCCACGGCCGTGGACGGAACGTGTCGAATCGGTGTCCTGAGTGCCCACAACAGCAAGGAAACCAAAGCGATCCTGAACGCTGTTCGGATGCTGGGTCACGAGCCGGTGTGGATTCGTGACGAGAACATCGCCTCCTGGATCGAAGATGGACGCGTCCAGCTATCACCGAATGTCGACGTCCTCGTCAACCGTCTCCTCCTCACCAAGAGCGACCATCAGCTCGAGGATCTCCAGCTCGCCGCGCTCTATGGGGAGACAACACCTGTAGTGAATGCGCCCGAGGCCGTCGCGAATACACTTCACAAGTATCGGGCAGGGGCGAAACTAGCGACAGCCGGACTTCCAGTTCCAGACGCCTACTTCGGTCGGTCTCCGCGAACGTTCGAGGACTGGCCAGACTATCTCTCCGAGGAGGCAGCGCACAAGCATACGATCGGGACGAACGGCCAGCAGATGTCTATCGTCTCGCCGGACGACCCTGTCAGCCCGATGATTAACGACGAGCGCTCGTTCGTACAGGAGTTTCTCGATCACCCGAACGAGCGACCATCCGACATTCGCGTGTACGTCGTCGGCGACGAAGTCGTCGGTGCGATGCGCCGCTACGCGCCCGAAGGAGACTGGCGGACGAACGTTGCCCTCGGTGGTGATGTCGAAGGAATCACAGACGAACTCGAGGAGCGCCCACGTCAGCTCGCACGGGAAGCGACTCGCGTACTCGGGTTAGACCTCGCAGGCGTCGATCTGATGCCGATCGACGGCGAGTGGTTCATCCTAGAAGTCAACGCCACGGCGGGGTTCAAGGGACTGTTTTCCGCGACAGGCGTGTCGGCAGCACCGTATATTGCTCAGCTGGCGATCAGCCGGGCTGGCGGCAGCGTCGACGAGTCACGAGTCACGGAACTCGAATCGACCCTGGATGACTCCGTCCCTGATTGTAAACCGCCGCTCGTCGAAGGAGGAGACGATGAAGGCGTCCTCGGGTATACATCGCGCATTCGGATCAACGGTCGAAGTGGGGCCGAGGAGACGATCGCGAAGTCCGATACGGGGGCGAAGCGGACGAGTATCGATACCGATCTCGCCGGTCGAATCGGGGCTGGACCACTCGTTGGCACCACGGACGTCCGGTCCGGAACGGGAAGCGACACGGAAACCCGGCCACTTGTGGATGTTGACCTCTGTCCGAATGGTCGGTGGCGAACGGTGACAGCTAGTATCACCGATCGGACGGAGATGACCTACCCGGTTCTCCTCGGTCGCGACGTTCTTCAAGCGTACACACTCGACATCAGCCAGACAGTTGAGGAGGAGTGAGATGTCGAGCAACCGATCAGCCGGTGCATACCGAAGCCATCAACCACCTCCGGAACGAGGGAATACGTACGACTCTTTGAGACCAGTCCAACTGTCAGTTTCGAACGGGTCCAAAGACACAGACAGCCCTCGATTATGGCCGTGAAAAGACGAGTCGTTTTGGAACAGCTCGCTTCGTTGAGCGATGCCGACGGAGGAGAGACAACAACGAAAACTACCCTCGCAGCGACACTCGATACCGACGAACACACGCTGGACGCCCATTTGGCTGGTCTCGCCGCGTGTGACTTGGTTCGAACATACCCGGATGGGCGCGTACGAGTCACGATCACTGGTGAAGAGTTGCTGGAACTCGATACCGAGGAGCTGGTGATCGTCGACCCTGAATAGTGGCAGTGTCACAGTCGAGGGGGCAGTATTTATCGGCTCGGCGGATAACAGTCGATATAAATGGAGGATTCGACGATTGATGTCTGATCGAAGTACAGCGCAGTCCGACGACGAGGCTGACGAAGTTCAGTACGACCCGAATTCCGGTCGATACGATATCTACGAATGCGCCGTCTCCGATTGCGACAACGTCGTTCTCGTGGTCGGAAGCGACGATCCACCGATGTCCTGCCACGACAAACCAATGGAGCGGGTTACAGAGTTGGATATGAGCGTGAAACCCCCGGACGTGAGACAGGTTCTCCTCCAGGCGTTCGGCCTTCCGAAGGCCGGACTGGATATCTGTCTGTGCGTCATCGGAGAGGGGCCACTTTCGGCGAACGAAGTTGCCGAACAGCTCGGGTACGACCGGAGTACGGTCACGCGGTATCTCAACAAACTCGTCGAACTGGGATTGCTCAGGCGGTCTGAGCTTAATCGAGAAGGTGGCGGCGTCGTCAAGGTGTATCACTCCGTCGACCTCGAACGGATGCGTCGGGAGACGCTCATTGGGTTCTACGTCTGGGCTGGGGAGGCAGCCTCCCTCATTGAAGACGCGAACCTGACAAAACAGGACTATCTTGAGGAGAACCCCGATCAGGAGCTACCGGAGGTCTTCTGGGAGTCATTCCCAGATAGGTAATTGTTCGGATTGAACACCCCGCAACGTTTACACCAACCACAGAGAGCGGTGATGAATTCGTTACAGTTTCCACAGGAATCACATAATGGCTCATATGACCTTTGATCCGATAGCCACGTCGAGTGCCGGCTCCAAGACACGGCTCAAGCGTCGACACGCTTGATGAGCGGTCACGCCGCAGTTCTCGGTCTCTTGAACCTCAGCGCGGAGTGGGTGCATTTATTCTAGTATTGAATACTTACCACCAATGACTCGGCGTCGAACGGTGCTGGAGGCCAGTACTGCGGCCCTGCTGTGGCTCGCAGGCTGTGGAGGCCGTGGATCCGATTCGACGCCCACGTCTGAGTCGAGATCGGCGTCAGCTACCGACATCCCTTCTGGTCCGTACTGGTACACCCATCCCCAGCCGACTGGCAATCGGTTTATTTCTGGGGCTGCGGATCTACGGAACACCGAGCCCGTACGGCTCGCTGTCGACGGTCGGCCAGTGTGGTTGGTTGCCCATCCAGCCCCGGAAGGGAGTTACTGGACTGTCGTCACGGCGGAGGGTACCGCTACCCGATTACAGGTTTACGACGGGTCGATATCCAATGAGACGCGCCTGCATCAACAGGTTCCTGAACGCCAGCCGGTAGTTACAGACGGCGACACCGAGCCGGAGCTTCTCGACCATCCGTCGATCATGAGTCAGTACGCCGGCCAGATGGTCGCGCCTGGGGAGGGGATGTCTCGCCGGCTGTTCGTGGCAGCGAACGGTGATTTCGTCGTCGACGGCGACGACCGCTCTCGTCTTGCCATCGACGCACCGACCGATGTCCGACCAGCAGCAATCGGAGACGGGACATACGTCGTCTACGGTGACGTGACGGACCGCTACGGGCACGGCGCGCTCGGCGACACACTGGAACCGTCATCCCTCGTTGTAGTTGACCCGACGGCTGCGGAGGTGGTCGCTCGAACGGTACTCGATGCTCCCCTTGTCTTCGAGGGGTTGCAACCACTCGTCGCAGATCTCGACGGCGATGGTGAACCGGAGATCGTCACCACGATTGCCGACTCCGAGAACGGGGCGCGCATTGCTGTCTACTCACCGGCCGGCGAGCAAATCGCAACGGGACCCGTGTACGGCCCAGGCTGGCGTCACCAGCTCGCAGTCGCACCGTTCGGTCCCGATGGTACCTCGGAACTCGCTGCCGTTCTGAAACCGCACGTCACCCACACGCTGGAGTATTACCGGCTCGAAGACGGTGATCTAAGTGTTCGGGCTACCGTCGATGGGGTTTCGTCCCACACGTACGGGTCCCGCAATCTAGACGGGGCCGTCGCAGCCGATCTCGATACTGACGGTACTGTGGAACTCCTCGTCCCGACGACCGACCGTCGCCGACTGGTTGCCCTTTCTCGCACAGCTAGCGACGCGCGGATCCAGTGGGAGTGGGAGTTAGGTGCCCCGCTGACGAGTAATCTCACTGGCGTGGGGCTCGATGACGGTGGTGTCGCAGTGGGCGCCGCCACTGCCGAGGACGTATTCGTCTGGTCTGCCTAATCAACGTTATTCGGGACAATCACTAGCGTCGAACGATTGCCTCTCAGGTCCTTGGTCTCTCAGCCGCGTTTCTCCCGAATCGAGATTGACCACTATCGCCAGTCCCCCGTACTCGTGTGTCTGATCGTGTCCACGGACAACGGCACAGGTCACGTCCTCGGGAATGTCGATCGTCTCGGACCGCGTAAATGGCTGTTGAGAGTGTGCATGCAGCAGTTCGCGCCGACCGAGACGTGTCCCGTCTAGTCGTTCGACCTGCCACCAGTTTGCGTAGCCTTCCTCACCGTCGTCATCGTGATGCAGAGTCACGTCGAACGTGTACGTGCCGTTCTGCTCTTCAAAAGAGACGTCGACGACGTTAGCCTCTCGTAAATCAAGGTCGTCAGTTCCGGCGCTATCGGTGGTTTCTGCATCAGAAGTACTCTCGGTTCCTAAGTCGTCGCTCGTAGACGTCTTCGAGGTATCGCGCGCCCCCGTCGTTGCCTCGTCGGTCGTGTCTTGATCAGCCTGCCCGGGACGTGACTCTTGCCCGCTGTCTGCGCAGCCAGCCAGTGCGGCGAGGGTAATCACGCTCCCCCGACTCAGAAGACGACGTCGAGAGAGAGAACGCGTTGTATTCATGAATCAAGCATTCGTCGGGAGGGCAAATAACGCCACTCGTTACCCGCTTACAACATCCGGGTCATACCCCTTCATCATACACAAATTGCGAGAAGCCGATCAGCGATCGTTCTGAACGTATGCGACTGGGTCGTCGGCTGTGGCCGTATTCTCGAATGGAGCAGCCTCCATCATCGGCCGAAGCTGCTCCTATGACCCGCTCCGCACGCAACTCTCGCCAAAGCCCCCTACGTACGGTCCAAGGAACATTCCGGCGATGGCGATCTGGATTGGATGGTTCCTGATTCCGACGCTCGCGTATGCATCTCCCGGGCAGTTTCCCGACACGATGGAACCTCCTCAAATCAGCAGATTTCGTGAACGACCGGTGAACCAATCACGGTCCTACTACGAGCGACGCTATTAGAAAAAAAGGAGAACACTCACCGTCTACTGTCGACGACCTTCGCCGCCGTCAGAATAGGATCCCAGGTCGTATTGAACGGTGGTGCGTATGCGAGGTCGTAGTTGGACAATTCGTCGACGGTTATCCCCTCGGTTACGGCACTGACCAGCGCGTGACTCCGGTGGACCGCTCCCTCGCCATACTCGGAAACAAGGCTGCCACCGAGGACTCGACCGGACGGTCCGTCGACAGTAAGCGTCACGCGGACGGTTCCGCCCTCCGGGTAGTAACCTGCCCGTGACTTGGCCTCGATCGTTTCCGTGACGGGGTCGAAGCCCGCATCCCGTGCCGTCTCGTGATCGAGGATACCCGTTCTGGCGGCCTCTACCTCGAACGCCTTGACCGCCGCCGTCCCGGCGACTCCGCCCCCCTCCGTCGGCGTACCGGCGATGGTTTGGCCGATGGCTCGGCCGTGTCTGTTGGCCGTCAGCGCGAGCGGGACGTACACCTGTTCACTGGTGACGACGTGTTCGGCCTCCGCACAGTCACCCGCTGCATACACATCGGGCAGATTCGTCTCCCGATAGGCGTCGGTTGCAATCGCGCCCGTCTCGCCGAGTTCGATCCCCGCATCCTTTGCGAGATCGGTCCGAGGGCGGACGCCCGTCCCCACGAGGACCATCTCGACCGGGACGCGGTCGTCTCCGGTGACGACCGCTTGTACTGCATCGTCACCAGCGAGTTCGCGTACTTCCGCGTTCAGGTAGATGGCGACGTTCTGCTCGTTGAGGTGGTCGAAAACGGCCTCGCTGGTGGCCGCGCTGAACTGCTTGAGAATCCGGTCGCCGCGCTGGAAGAGATGGACCTCGAATCCATTCTCGGCGAGCGCCTCGGCCATCTCGACACCGATGTATCCCCCACCGACGATCCCCACGGGTCCGTTGCACGTCTCCAAAAACTGGCAGGCCGGGCCGCGGTCCGGTTGTTGGAGCTCACCCTCTGAGCGGGCCCGCCCAACGTACTCGCGGAGGTCCTTGCCGTCGGACATCGATCCAAGGGTGTAGACACCAGTCCGATCGAGGCCGTCAATCGGTGGGGCAACCGCTTCCGAACCCGTCGCCACGAGCAGGTGGTCGTACTCTTGGACAACCTCGCCGGCGTCACTCCGAGCCGTGACGGTCCGGTTCGAGGGATCGATGTCGACGACCTCGTGCCCGATCCGGAGGTCGATGTCCCGGTCTTCGCGAAATTCCTCCGGGGAGACCGATACGAGATCCTCTAATGACTGTATTTCTCCTTTGATATAGTACGGGAGTCCGCAGGCACCGTACGACACCCATTCGCCCTGCTCGAAGACGATTACGTCCACATTGGGGTCATCACGCTTCGCTTTACTGGCTGCTGACATCCCGGCGGCGTCACCACCAACGACAACGAAAGTAGACATAGAAACTGCAACGGACGACCGGATAATAAACGCGTCTCGCGTGTGTGGCGCGATTCCAGTGTCGGAAGCGTCCGTGCAATCGAATCGAACCGCCGGGAGACCTTCTTTGTCGTCAGTGTCATCGAGAGAGATATGGCTGACTTCGATGTCCTCGTGATCGGCGGTGGAACGGGTAACAACGTGGCTGCAGCGGCAGCCGACGCCGGGCTGGAGACGGCACTCGTCGAACCGGGTCCGCTCGGCGGGACGTGTCTCAATCGGGGATGCAACCCCTCGAAGATGCTCATTCAGGCCGCCAACGCGGTGAACCATGTCCGCGACGCCGGGAAGTTCCACGTCGACGCCACCCTCGACGCTGTCGACCACACCGCCGTCGTGGATGAGATGGACGAGCTGCTCGGCGGCATCGCCGAGGACATGGAAGCGCGCTACCGCGAGAAAGAGAACCTCACGCTGTTCAAGGAGCGTACGGAGTTCGTCGACGAGAGGACAGTCAAACTCGACGGTGAGGCCGTCACAGCCGAGAAAGTAGTCGTCGCCGCCGGAAGCCGACCGATCGTGCCGCCGATCGACGGTCTCGATGACGTGGAGTACCTCACGAGCCAAGATGCCCTCTACCTCCGAGAGACGCCGGAAAGCCTCGTGATCCTCGGGGGCGGGTACATCGCCGTCGAGTTGGGGTACTTCTTCGACGCGATGGGGACGGACGTGACGATCGTCGAGATGATGGACTCGCTAATCCCTCGTGAAGACGGCGACATCGCCGAGGCGTTCACCGACATCGCGGCCGACCGCCACGAGGTGTACACTGGCCACCGAGTGACGGCCGTCGAGGAGGCGGGTAGGGGGTACGCCGTCCACGCCGAAACCGAGGCCGGCGACGAGACGACCGTCGAGGGGAGCGAGGTGCTGGTTGCCCTGGGGCGCCGGCCCAACAGCGATACGCTCAACCTCGAGACGGCGAATATCGATGTCGACGACCGGGGGTTCATCGAGACCGACGAATACCTGCAGACCACCGCCGAAAATGTCTGGGCGCAGGGCGACATCGCCGGCAATGCCCTGTTCAAACACTCCGGAGACTACGAAACCCGGCACACGGTCGCGAACGTTGTCCACGGGGAGTCGCGAGCCATCGACCTCTCGGCGATGCCGCACACGATCTTCACAGAGCCACAGATCGCCGGGGTCGGGGCGACCGAAGAGGATCTCGACGACGAGGGCACCGAGTACGTCGTCGGACGTGCTGATTACGCGGATTCGGCGATGGGCCGGGCGAAGAAGCTCGATCACGGGTTCGTGAAGGTGCTCGCCGCACCGGACGGCGAAATTCTGGGCGCTCACGCCATCGGCTACGAGGCCTCAACGCTACTCCACGAGGCGGTCCTCGCGATGCGGACTGGAGCGACCGTCGACGATGTCGCCGGGGCGATCCACGCCCACCCGACGCTGAGCAAGGTTGTCGAGTCGGCGTTTCAAGATGTCCCTCTCTGAACAGCTCCATCGGACGGCGCATCTCGGCACCCACTTGTAGATGGTATACCGCCTCAGTCGATGACAGGATGACGTTGAAAACGTTTCAGGCGCGGTTAGCTTCGTTATTCGAACTCGGAACGAATCTTCGAGCCGCAGCCATCGATCTGTTTTCACAGGAGTTCTCCTATTCGACGGGGTACTTCGCTACGATACTGAACGGCTGTCTATTCGCGCCGTCGTTGCTTACCTTCTGGTTCGTCAATGGTCTCATCGACTTCTCCACCGCCATCACTATCGGTGCGGTCGCCACACCCGCCAGCCTACAGATACGATTGCTCGCATACGTCCTGCTGATTCCGACGTTCTTCCTCCTCAGGGTCGGCATCCATCTGCTCCACCCAGCACACCGGCGACAGATTCTGGGGGGATCGTGTCCAAACGCACGACTGTTGAGCCTCGACTGGTTCAGTATGGGAATTCTCGCGACGGGGCTCCCGCTCGCGTTACAGGACATCGGCCCATGGGTGGGGATGAATATCGCGTTCCTGCTGGGTCTTTTTGTCCTGCCACGCGCTCTCTCTGCCCAGCGAGGGAGACTCGTCAAGCTCATCGCGATTGGCCTCGGCGTCGCGCTGTTCCTCTATGCGAAGTACGGGCAGGCGATGACCGTGCTACCGCCACCACAGATGGTCCTAGGCCCAATCGCAACGTTCGCACTCGGAGACAGGGCTACAGAGTGGCTCCTTCGGCTGGTCAATAGCTTCCTCTTCGGCCCCTTGGTCGTGGGCACCTTCGGGGTGTTCATGAACCATGTCCTGACGCGTCCGGAGCTCACCGAGATTCCACTTCTCCGTCACACGCTCCCCCGACGCGATCCTGATGCCGTCGTCGCGACGAGCGCAGCCCTGGGAACTATATTTTATTTATTAGTCGTCTTGGCGGCAACCGGACACGCCGTTCTGGTACCGTAACAGCCAGCGAAAACTCAAGGACGGATTACAGCTCGGCTGCAAACTCCGTCGCACGTTGCTCACCCAGTTCCATCAGCTCCTGAAGGAACGATGGGTTCCGATCGACCTTCGTCGAGCAGTGGTACGCCCGTCCCATCGCAATCCGTCGGATTCTGGTCTTGGAGAAGTCACTCTCTGGGAGGTGACCGGCATCGATCCAGTCGTTGACACGCTCGATCACTCGCAGTTCCTGGTTCAGCGAGATGTTGCCCGCGAGTTCGTTGCGGCGGTCGGCGATCTCCTCGAGGGAGGTGGGCTCGCCTTCGCGTTCCTGCGGGTTGATCTGGATCACCCACAGCTCGTCTGGCTTGCGGGCGGCATCGCCCGTCATCAGATCGTCGATCGGAGGATTCTGGCTGAACAACCCGTCCCAGTGGTAGTGCCCGTGGATCTCGACAGCTTCGAACAGCGTCGGAACTGCCGCAGAGGCAAGGACGGCGTCGGGCGTGACCGCTTCGTTGGTGAACGTCTCGAAGACACCGGCGTTGATATTGACCGTGCCGACGACGAGTTCCGGCACCTCGCGCTTACAGAGATCGGGAACCTCCTCGAAGTCGATGTGTCGTTCGAGGACCTGCCTGATCCGTTCTTTCCCAAGTCGTGATCCAGGAGCAAAGTATGGACTGACCTGAGGCACCGGAAGCCCGCTCGCCTCGATCCGTGAGAGCCCGACGACCCACTGGTTAGTCATCCGATCGGTGAGGTCATCGGCCGCGAGATCCTCCCAGAGCGCGTCGAGCAGTTCGACCGCGCGCTCTTCGCCCTCGGTGACGAGTCCGTACCACGTCGCGAGGGCGTTGAACGCACCCCCCGACGTGCCGCTGATGCCGACGAGTTCGTACCCATCGTCCCACTCTCGAAGGAGCTCTTTCAGTACGCCGGCAGTGAAGGCCGTGTGGCTGCCACCGCCCTGGCAGGCGATGGCGACCTTGGTTGGTGCGTCCTCACTCATAGGTCGTGGTGTAGCCGCCGTCCCAGAGCAGGTCACCACCGTTGAGGTGTTTGCCGTGGCGCGAGAAGCCGAATACGAAGAGGTTGGCGACCTCGACGGGAGTCATCATCTCTTTCGTGCGGGCCTGTCCGAGCATCACGTCCTCGACGACCTCTTGCTCGGAGATGCCACGCTCCTCGGCGGTGTCCTCAATCTGGTTCACCATCAGCGGGGTGAGGACGTACCCGACGCTGACCGAGAACCCTCGAAGCATCCCCTCACCCTCGGCGGCGATCGACTTCGTGAGTCCGTTGAGACCGTGCTTGGCGGTGATGTACGCGGGCTTGTCCTGGGTCGCGTAGTGGCCGTGCACGGAGGACATGTTCGCAATCGCACCGACCCCGTCGTCGGTCTCCCGAATGTGAGGCATCGCGAACTTGGCGGTCAGGAACGGGGCCCGAAGCATGATATCGAGAAGCAGGTCGTACTTCTCCATCGGGAACTCGGGAATCGACGCGATGTGTTGCATCCCGGCGATGTTCGCAACATAGCGCAGCTCCCCGTGGTCGGCGGCTGTGTCGATCATCGTCTCGACGTCTCCGTCGTCGGTGAGGTCGGTCGGAACGGGGTGGATCGTGCCCGACGCGTCAACGTCGTCGGCAAGATCGACCGTCTCGTCGAGTCCGTCCTCGTCGATATCGGCCCCGACGACGGAGAGCCCGTTTGCTGCGAGTGCGACCGACGTAGCCTGACCGATCCCGGAGGCGGCACCCGTGACGACAGCGACGGTCTCCGGACCGAAGTGGGGGTCATCGAGCACGAGAAGGTCGCTAGCAGTCACCTCCGGTTCTGAGAGGTCGAACGTGTTGGTAGACATGCTCACACAGTAGTACGTCGACAGCGCGTAAAGAGGTGTGTCGAGCGTGTAACGCAAGAGCAACGCGGGTCAGCGTTCCTTCGGGACGACCGGTCGTTCACCTCTACGCGAGCAATTCGCTCGCGAGCACGATCACGCCGACGATGGCGAAGACGACGCCGAGCGCCGGCTCCATGATTTCGCTGGGAACGTATTTCCCGACTCGGGTGCCGATCGTCCCGCCGATGAGGACACCGGGGATCGACCATGCGACGACGTACCAGACGGGCGTCGCAGCGAGCGCGTGGACGGCGGCCCCGGCGATCGCAGCCACTGCGAGGACGAACACGCTCGTCGCGATTGTCACCCGTGGGGGGAGGCGACACCGGACAATTAGCTGGGTAGTCGTGATCTCTGGGAGGCCGGCGCTGATTAGCCCCGTAATGAACCCGCCGGCAGTCGCCAGGCCGAGGCCGGGCGGACGCCAACAGGTATCGTAGGTGTACGTCTCACCATCCTTCGTCTCGATGGTCGTCTTTCCACGTCCGGTGTTCTTCTTTTTCAGGAACTCGCCCTCACACTCGCCCGGGACGCACTCCTCGGGCGGGTCGTAGTATACGAGGAACGCGCCTAGGAGGAGGAGACCGGCACCGAACGCGATCGTGAGGAGCGCCGTCGGCACAACGTGGGCGGCGAGCGCACCGACCACGACGGCCGGGACCGCCCCGATCAGGAGCCACTTTGCCGTGGCGTAATCGACGACCCCTTGTCGGACGTAGTTCAGCAATCCGTTGCCCATTCCAAATACCTCTGTCATGAGTCCCGCTCCGATCGCCTGCGAGGGGGACAGCCCGACGAGTAACATGAAGAACGGACTGAAGAACAGCGCCCCGGAGACACCCGAGGCGAGCGCGACCATCGAGAATACGATGGAGGCTGGGAATACCCACCAGTGGGCGAGGAACTGGTCGACTGGAAAGCCAGCCGGGACTGGAAGCGATTGTAATGCGACCGTCCCAAGCTCGATGCCAGTCCCCACTCCGAACAGCGGCAGGGTGAACACTCCCGACAGTCCGACAACACCACCGAATGCGAGAACGGGAGACCGTTTCATGCTCGGAGCCTCCAGTGGGAGTGTCGTTTCTTCGGACACATGAGCGGCTCAGGTTGCTGGCAATCCTGAGCCCAGAGAGGCAGTCCACCGTTAGAGTTACTGGTATCACCCATCCCCGCCATCTATTCGAAGAGTGCCGACACGGTTTCCTCGTCAGGGGTCCAGCCGACGAACTCGCCGCCTTCGAACGGGAGATCGACGGAGGCGATGTAGTTACACAGCCCCACGTAGAAATCCACGAGCAGACCGAGGGCAACGATCTCGCCAGACGAGTAGTGACGGTTCAGGGCATCGTGAATCTGGTCGGTGACGGTTCCCGACTCGACTGCACGGGCGTACTGGAGCAGGACGAACTCGGCGTCGTCGAACACGGAGAGGTCGTTCCCCCCGATGGCTTGCATCTCCTCGATCGTGACCCCCTTGTCGCGGGCGATATCGACGTGCTGGTGCCATTCGTAGCGAGCCCCACGGGCGCGGGCCACGGTCAGAATGACCAGCTCCTTGCGTCGCTGGCCGAGTTGGTCGTACAGGACGTTCAGGTACTCCAGCGTCGCCTCAAGGACTTCCGGGTTGTGCGCCCACGCCCGGAAGATGTGGCGATCGCCGAGGTACTCGTCGGTGAACAGGTGGTGATACTCCTCTGGGATGTCGTCTAATTCGAGTAGCGGGAGTCGGGACATGTGTGTCTGTGTAGTATGATGGCTGTAATCCTGGGCCTTGGGGGGACGTTCGCTTCGTGTCGTGACTCGGTGTCCTCTTAGGCGAGGATGCCAGCGCCGAGGAAGGCGCCGAGAACGACGCCGTAGATGACGTGGACGGTGCCGAACATCATCATCATACCCTTATCGGGTTCCATCCCGATGACCATCCGCATCCAGAACATCATCCCCCCGATCATGAGGACGATGCCATAGACGAGCCCGAGACCGATGGCGACGCCGATAGAACCGAGACTAAGCCCGATCAGCGGAACGCCGACGGCAAAGACGGCGCCGGCAACGATACCGTAGATGAAGTGTAACGCCATCCCGGGCATCGCGTAGTCCTCGGGATCGCCACCAGCGAACTTCGCGACGAGGCGCGCCGTCGGCGGCGGTCCGCCATCTCCCATCACCATCATCGCGATGGTCATAACGATCGTTGCAACCACGCCGCCAGCGAGTCCGGCAATAACTGATGCCATGAGTTCAGTTCTATCAGACGCAAGGTATCTACAAAACCACGATGCGGGCGTTGAAGAGAGACGCACACTCGCGAAAGTGTCTGAAAACGTCGACACGGAGAGGTCGATAGCTCCCGATGCAGAGACAAAACGAAACAGAAAGAATTGGGTATCGAAAATCAATCGACCTGTGCTCGCGTGGCTGGGCAGTACCGGTATCTCGGTCAGGGTTGACTATTACATGCGGAGTCAATAACTGAATATGACCGAAGAGGAGACAGACCCCGTGCTCTATCCAAATCGAAGAGATTCGCCCACCTCAGCGGAGGGCGTGTCGCGTCGACACTTGCTCGCCGGGAGCGCAACTGCTGGAGCCGTCGCGACAGCGGGATGCATCGGCGGAGACGGTGGTGGCGACACCGCCAAACAGCCGACAGTGTTCGTGTTCAACACTGGCGACGGCACAGTGAGTCTGATCGACCCTGAGCGTGACGAACTCGTCGACACGCGTGCAATCAGCCTCTCGTCGTCGTTTCCCTCGAACCAATACACGCCGGGCCTGACTGACGAGGCAGACGACTCGCTATGGCTCAACGTCGGACGCGGAGTTCGGGGCCTTGCGGTCGGGTCACTCTCGGAGACGGCAGCCGTCGAGACTGAGTCCGGCGCGAACTGGCTCGAACAGACGCCCGACGGGAGCCACGTCATCGTCAGCGCCAGAGAACCCAGTCATACCCAGTTCCGACTCGACGCCGATCCGACGGCAGAGACGTTCGGCGAGGTGACTGCCGAAATCGACCGGACTCCGGAAGGTGGACGCGGTGACAGGGACGGTCCTGGCCCGTGTGACATCACCATCCATCCGGATGGGAACTACGCGTACGTCCCGGATCTCTTCGGAGACACGCTAACCGTCCTGTCGATCGACCCGTTCGAGATCGTCACACAAATCGACGTAGAACCAGTTGGAGATGGTCCTGCTCGTCCGTGGATGGGAACTGTCGCACCGGATGGACGAACCTTGCTCGTCGAACACAACGAGGCCAATGGGGGTAGTGAGAGTATCTGGACGCTGGACGATCCAGCCGCACCGAGCGAGATAAGGAGACTGACGGTCGAAGACGGATTCGGACGACGTCCGTTGACCAGCGAGATCGGCCCGGACTCCGAGATAGGATACGTGTTCACGCCGGGCTCGAACGACGTGACCGTCGTCGACCTCACCGACGGGACTGTGACCACGCGACTCGACCTTGGTGGATCAGCATTCGTCGGGACGTGGGACCCCTCACGGACGAAGCTCTACGTACCCGTCCAGACCGCCGACGAGGTGGCGGTGATCGATCACGAGCGCAGGGAAGTAATCGAGCGAATCAGCGTCGGGCCGAGTCCGTACGGAGCGACTTCGGCTCAGGTCCGGCCACAGAGCGATCCGTCGGCTTCAATGGCTCTCGTACTGGCTCGACTCGGCATTTCCGCCGAGCAACCTGAGACGACCTACTGTATCGGAAACTGCGCGTGCGGCCATCGATTGTGAGGGGCCTACGCTTTCCGAGTGAGCTGGGGGACGCGGAACTTTTGCTATTCGATTGAGACACCGTACATATGGCGTCAGATTCCACAGAGCAGCACGAGTACGAAGTCGTCGTGGTCGGCGGCGGTCCCGCCGGAATGACGGCAGCCCTGTACAGCACGCGACTTGGACACGATACGGCCGTCGTCAACCGTGGTGGTGGACGGGCGGCGATGATGCAGGAGGTCCACAATTTACTCGGCGTGAAAGAAGAGACGAGTGGAGCGGAATTTCTCGGAATCGGTCAAGAACAACTCGAGGGGTACGGGTGCGACATCCACCGAGACATGGTCACGACCTGTTCGCGGCCCGATTCGGACGGCATCCGACTATCCGGTAACAGCGCAGAGTACGAAGCCGACCGTGTCGTTCTCGCGACCGGGTTCAACGACGTTCGGCCGGAGCCGCCATTGCCGCGGACCGGCCGAGGGCTCCACTATTGTCTGCACTGCGACGCCCACATGTTCGTCGACAAGTCGGTGTACGTGATGGGGCACGCCGAGAGCGCCGCTCACGTCGCGGCTATCATGCTGAACTTCACCGACGAGGTCGACTTGCTCACCCGAGGTAACGACCCCGAGTGGAGCGAGGAAACCGCCGAGATGCTCAAAAACCACCCGATCGACGTCGTACACGACGACGTCTCGGGCGTCCAGAACGGCGAAGACGGCTGGCTGAAAGCCCTCGAGTTCGAGGACGGGAGCGTTCGTGAGTACAAGGGCGGATTCGCCATGTACGGCGCCGAGTACAACAACGGGCTCGCCAGGGAGCTCGGGTGTATGATCAACGACGACGGCACGATCGAGATGGACGACCACGGACGGACATCGGTCGACGACGTCTACGCCGTCGGCGACTGTACGCCGGGGCACAATCAGATCCCGGTCGCGCTCGGTCAGGGTGCGAAAGCCGGGATCGACGTACACTTCCAGCTCCGAGATTTTCCCCGAGATCCCGACCTTCTCAAGGAGCAAGGCCCAGTACGCTCCGAAGAGGTTCCCGGGATTCCGGACGAACTGCTCGAACAGGCCGTCGACTTCCACACGTACGGAAAGTGAACTGCGTCCGTCGAACGCTGCCACCGTTGGTATCTTGACCGGTTCACGGTAGAGGCGGTGGAAGCGGGCAACCCTTCGATAGAACGTTGGCACAATCCGTCCGGAGGTCGGCAACTGGCCGATCGTTGTAACGCAGCCTGCGCAAGCGCACGTGGTACTCGTCCGACCTCGACGTACGCAGGAGCGCCTACCTCGTCGCCGGAACCAAGGTTGGCCAGATGAGGGCCGGTTCGAGCTAATTAAACAACCGCTCGGTCGGGCCGAACTATCGTTCCTCTATACGCTTCGGGTGAATACAATAAGTAACCAACCACCGTGTGTGTGCAAGTCACACGATCGCTCAAGCGTTAATCCGATCTCACCCGTTCTGTTCACTAATGGGATTCACTCGACGTCAGTTCGTCGCAGTAGCTGGACTCAGTGCGCTCGCGGGGTGTACCAGCGGTGCAGACCCTGGATCTGAGGAAACCCCGACCACGACAGCAGAGTCGAGTGCCGCCGGATCAACGTCGGTCACCGACGGAGGCGTCCCGACTGCCGAGGAGACACTGATACTGCCGATGGATCCCAGCGAACTCGAATCACTCGCGGTCTCGGGGGGACCACCCAAAGACGGGATTCCATCTATCGACGATCCGTTGTTCGTCGGATCTGACGACGCCGATTTCCTCGAACCCGGTGATCCCGTGTTCGGCGTCGCACTGAACGGTGATATCAAAGCATACCCACAGAAGATTCTCGTGCAACACGAGATCGTCAACGACCGCCTTGGAGATCTCGCTGTCGCGGTGACGTACTGTCCGCTGACCGGAACTGTCCAAGGATTCGAGCGCGGGGAGACGACCTTTGGCGTCTCCGGCCGCCTGATCAACAACAATCTCGTCATGTACGACCGGGCAACTGAGGCCTGGTGGCCCCAGATTCTCGCTACGTCGATACCTGGGCCATGGAATTCGGCTCCCGGAACCAAATCGCTGCGGGAGTTCAGACTCGTGTGGACGACTTGGGAGCAGTGGCAGGATCGCTATCCCGATACACAGGTCCTCTCGACGGAGACGGGATTCGCAAAAAACTACGGTAGAGACCCGTACGGGTCCTACAATCCGCCCGGAGGGTACTATGCCAACGAAAACACGCTCTTCAAAACGCTCGAAGAAGACGACCGATTCAGCCGCAAACGCGTGTTCATGGGTGCCCGGACTGCAGACGGAGCCGTCGCGTTCGACAAATCGACGCTCCTCGAGGAACGGATAATGACGGGCGAACTGAGCGGGACGCCGGTAGTCGCAGTCGCCGACCAACGCCTGGATACCGGATACGTCTACCTGAACCCTGACGAACGGACCGTCACGACCGACGGCAGTGCGGTGCTAGTTGGGGATTCCTCGTACGAACCGAATGCCCTGCCGCTCGCGGGGATCCACACGTTCGATGCGATGTGGTTCGCCTGGCACGGATACTACCCAGACACCAATGTCTACGCGTAACAACGTCCCTTTCGGGCGGCTCGGAGCAGCGGTCTCTCGAACGATTGCAGCCGCGACGGAGGTCTTCCGCCGCCCTGATGCGACGCTCGTCGTCGTCGGGACGGCGGTTGGATATCTTTTGATCTATCTATACGCACTTGGGCACCTCGCACCGGGTATCGGAGGGTTCGACGTGACCGTCGTCTCTGGAGCTCTCGAGAAGTTCTTCCAGCCGGAACTCGGTCCGTTTTCGTTCACTCCCGTCGCTCGCGTGTCGGTCGGCCCAGTGACCTACTTGTTCTCGCTCAACACGGTTTTAGGTCTCGGTATCGCCAGCCTGGTCGGTCTAAACCTCGGTCTTACGTATCTCGCGTGGCGCCAGCCAGCGGCCTGCGGAATCGGGTCCTCGTCGTCCGGATTCCTCGCGAGCATCCCCGCCGTTCTGTCGGGAACTGCCTGCTGTGGACCAGTCGTCCTCATCGTCCTCGGAATCCAAGCATCGGGCATCATCGTGACAGCATTCCAGTTCCTGTTGCCGATCGCCGTTGTGCTGTTGGTCGGGAGCCTCGTCCTCGTCGGTCGGCAGATCGATCCGGCGAGGCTCTAAGTAGAATTCTACTCAGTGTCTTATTGAACAATACAGAGAGAATAGTTATCAGATAGTCACGCTAAACTACTGGATGATCAAATCATCAGCAATAAGCCGAGGTACCGGGACTGGCATTGGAATCGGTCTCGCTCTTGGTGCTGGAATTGGTATTGCAATAGATAATATCCCCGTCGGAATCGGAGTCGGGTTCGTCCTTGGAGTAGCAATCGGCAAGTCGTGGGAGAACCGCCAAGAATAGTCCGCGAAGCTGGCACACTTACTTTGCGGCTGTGTCAGCAATAAAGATGTTGGGCTAATAGAATTTCAACAAAGCCGCCGTTTTCACTCCTGATAGATTTTCCACTGAGGGTCCTCTGCATCAGTCTTGACGATAGCCTCGACCTTTTCTCGACTCAATGAATCGATAAGTGAGGTAGCCCCGTGGACCCAGAATATGAATGCTCCCAATAGATTTCGTCTCACCGCAGCCGGGTCATTCGGTGTGTATACATAGACCTGTCCGCCTTCTTTGAGGATCCGCCGCTGTTTGTCAACTACGCCGAGGTCGGCAAGATGGTTGAGATGCCGGGAGACGACACTTCTGTCATAATCAATCTGCTCAGCAAGCTCTGCTACGGTCTGTTCGCCACCTTCCATAACACAAAGACAAATGTCCAACTCGGTTTCGGACATATCGAAGACGGTCCGCATCAACTGGTTGAGCGATGGTTCGCTGACGCCAATATTTTCGTCACTAACCCGCGTCATCGCTGTGTCGCAGCAAATTATCCCTTCCTGACCGATACCGAGGTTACCGCAGGAGTCGCATTCGAAAAGCGTAGCCGAGGAAACTTCGTTTGTCATAGTACAGAACGAGAGCGCCGACTCTCATAAGTCTCGACAACGATTGTTCGTGCGGTGGACAAGCATATCGAGCGATATATGGCCGTTATGTGTACCAGATTGCGTGCGAAAATCAGTGATCTGCCTCGTGTGGATTCCGTTCGGTTCCGTACCACTCGGCATGGTCCGTATACTCGATGAACCGTGGAGCGTCAGGATCGAAGGGCCGGTGGAGCGACTCGAAAGCCTTCTTTTTGTCCCACGACTGGAGACCTCCGATTGCTGAGCGGTCTTCTAGGTCGTGGTAATCGAGGTCTGGTTCGGTGAGTTTCCACGCCTTCAGTCCCTGTTCGGTTCGGATGATGACGCTGGAGTATTCGTCACTCGAACCCACTGAGCCGACGGTCAGATCCGCGCAGTAGCCGGTGAAGTCCGCACACTCATCACAGCCCTTCAGCGCTGCACCGTGGAATTCCTCGATGTCCTCTTTGAGCATCATCTCACCCCTCTTGTCGTAAACCATCATGTCGCCGTGGAGAACGTCCATCTTACCGATGTCCGTCGGATCGATACCACGTTTCTCTTGGAGTTGCTCGCCGATGAGACGTTCGTAGTTGAAATTCTTCGTACACATTAGAGCGATCGTATACTCGATCGCCCTGACTCCCTCCTCTTGGCTGGCGTAGTCCCAGTCAAAATCCTGCAACGCACGAATTCCCTCGATTTCACAGGGCGTTCCGACGAGCGCCAACGAGAGCTCTCGAGGATCTTTTTCGGGGAATTTTTCGCGCCACCGATCGACATTGAGATTACCGAGCGCCATCGTCTGATTGTAGAAACTCCCCGCGTTTTCGATGAGTTCCGTAGGCGTAGTGGCGAGCAGACTTTCTGCCTTCCAGGGTTCGTCTTCGCTCTCGGTAGCGATGAGTGCGCCGTCGATCTCGTCCGCCTCCAGTAAGTGGAGAAGTACACTCGTCACGAGCCCACCGTCTTGGGCTTTCTTCTGCCATTCTTCGTCGACCTTCGCCGAAAACTCCGTGATCGTATCGCCAGCACCCGAGACGTTGTCCTCGCCGCCAGTGATCTTCCACTGCCGTTCGTACCTGAGTCCCCCGCGGGGGCAGAAGTCCCAACAGAGCGAACAGCCTGTACACATCTTGACAAGTTCTGGTAAGTCGTCTTCACCGATACCGATCGAGTCTGACGGGCAGGCGGCGACACAGGTACCACACTGAATACAGCGTCCCTCGTCGATAACGGCCTCATCGAGTTCCATGAACCACGTCTTGTCGTCGGGTTCCTCGATGTCGTTCATCTCGCGACGAATCGAGTAACCAGGTGTATCAAGATCGACACCGTCAGGCACCTGTACACGTCTGCCCGAGCCTTCTGGGAGATATCCTGGCTCTTTCCCTCGGCCGGCGTTTTGAAAGTCAAGTTGATCAGATTCCCTTCGCTGTCGACGTTACTGGGACGGGCACCCCCGTCAGCAGCAGCTGGACGATTCCTGCAGTCACATCCCTCGTTACAGCTGCAGGAGACACCATCGGTGCTGGCGTCGGGAACGCCGGGAAGAGGACCACTCTCGTCAGTCCCCATGGGCGACACCTCCGGAGACGTTCGCGTCAGCCCGTTGCATGATACTCCGGAGCCGGGCGTTGCTGGTTCGTCGGGTCCACTCGTAGAAGCGTTCGGCCTCAGTGCGTTCGTCGCCAAAGACGTCAAACAACTGCTGGAGCGCAGGTACGACAGCGCGGGCGGGAACCGCGTGCTCGACCCAATCGAGGAATTCGTTGTTCGGACCGAGGCTCCCGCCGAGTCCGAAATCCATCCCCTCGACGATGTTGTCGCCCTCTTCGTTGGTCGTTCCTTCGGGATCGTCTATTTTGACGGTTTCACCACGGAACCCGATATCGGCTATTTGCGGCTGTGCACAGGAAGCCGAACAGCCCGACATGTGCATTCTGACCACGTCGAGATCGTCGGGTACGTCGACATGACGATCCAAGGAACGAGCCCATCGGTAGACACGCTTTTTTGTCTCGATGATACCGTAGTTGCAAAACTCTGAACCCGTACAGCCGACCGCACCGCGGGCGAACGGACCTGGATCGTGTTCGTACTTTCGAGCGAACGGTTCGTTTAACAGAGCTGTGAGATTGTCCTCGGGAATATGCGTGATGAGGAAGTTTTGGTCAGTGGCGAGTCGAATAGAGGTGCCTTCGGTACCGTACTCTCGGGCAGCCCTGGCGACCTCGGAGAGTTCGTCACCCCCCATGCGACCCGCGATGACGTTGAATCCGATGTAGTAGAGTCCCTCTTCGCGCTGTTCGTGTACCCCCACGTGGTCGCCTCGGTACCCTCGCGTGAGATCCTGTCCCCGCGAGAGCAGGTCAACGTCACAGCGATCACGCACTGCCTCCTCGAATTTCCGTGGTCCCATCTGCTGGACGAGATATCGCATCCGGCAAACGCCCCGGTTGTTGCGATCGCCGAGTTCTTTGAACGTCTGTGCGACCGCACGGCAGAACTCGACGGTGTCCTCGGGCTGGACGAAGACATCTAGATTTGACGCCATGCGGGGTCCATCGGAGAGCCCGCCACCGACGCGGGCGTGGAAGCCGTATACTTCCTTACCGTCGACGCTCCTACGAGCCGGTATGAGGCCAACGTCGTTGATCTGCGACTGAGCACAGTCCTCCCGACAACCGGTAATGGTCATCTTGAACTTCCGCGGAAGGTTCGCGTACTCGCGGTTCTCGGTGAAAAAGTCCGAAACCGCTTCGACGACAGGCTGAGCGTCGAAGCACTCGTGTTCATCGAGACCTGCCGCTGGACAACCAAGGACGTTGCGAGCGCTGTCGCCACATCCCTGTATAGTCGTCAGGTTGACCTGGTCATAAGCCTTCCAGATGTCGGGCATATCCTCGATTTTAATCCAGTGCATCTGGACGTCCTGTCGCGTCGTTATATCGAGAAAGGCGTCCCCCCAAACGTCATTTTGCTCTTTGCCGCCGTACTCGTCGGGTGCGGTGGCGTACTCGTCGGCCACCTCACCGATGACCTCAGCTTGTTCGGGTGTAAGATATCCACCGGGCACCTTCGTACGGAGCATAAAGTACCCTTCCTGACGGCCGTGGGCATACATCCCAGCCCACTTCAGCCGCTCCCACTCGCCATCGCCTGCTCTCTCTTCAATCTCCTCAAACGAGAGGCCATCAGCCGCGTACTCGTAAACGTCCTCAATAATATCGAGAGGATGTTTCTCCTGCTTCCATTGCTCGACTTTGTTCATTGGTATCACACACCGTGACAGCTAGATTCGTACGAGTGCTGATGTATGTCGTTGTCCCCGAGATTCCTGCCCTAGTCGTGGATGGACGAATTTGCGCGTTATAGCCCGATTAGAGCCACTATAGCTTCTGAATCTCCCTTAGAAGGGCTCATGCTCACGAAAGACCAGAATAAATTGTACTCACAACCAGCAACAATGTCCGGTACAATCAACGTGGATTTTGATGACCGGCTGGCTCTGTTCGTCATCGACGATTGTTTCACCCACGCGCTGCATGCTGCACATTAGCTGAAACAACCCAATGTTTGACGATTTCAAAACGGCTGCGGTAATCCTATTCTTTCGGTGATGATCTCGGTAATCAATTAGACCGTTATATTTAGCGTTCGAGTGTCTTGTCGATGTTGTGAGTGAAATGCCTCTTAAACGAACTGGAGCAATCGTGACTTCCGAAGAGCCTGCACTCGTTCAAACTACCAATCGAATCTATAACTCCCAGAGTGATTCTACAGAGCCAAAACGGCAGTTTCTCCCTGTTTCAGCTAAGTAGAGTCAGAGTCTGTCTTTAGTCGCAATATAAACGCCACCCAGCACGAGTCCATACACTACGTGCCAGATGAGAGACGGCGGCGCGAAGTTGGGAAACGGAGGCGAGGCGGGGGAACCAACGGTGCTGAGCCAGACTGGCATGAGAAGTGCGGCCAGAACAGCCCAAGTCACGATGCCCCAAGCGAGACCGAGGCCGATGATATTGCGTGAGGAGTCGAGCTCTAGGCTGCTAGCAATCCCAGCGAAAATGATACCCAGGACTGTACCGTGAAATACGTGGACAGCTACCCCTACAGGGATATTTGGTGGCGGAGCAGCGTATACAACGACGGGATCGCCACCGCAAGTACCGCGTCGTTCATCGCGAGCATCAACACACCCATGACGATTCCGCCTGCTATTCCACCAACGGCACCCGCCTTCCAGTTAACCGACTGTGAATCGGTCTGGACTTCACGCCTAGTTTCAGTGGCCATAGTAGGGGAAACCGTCCAGTGTTCAATAAAAAGAAGGAGAGCATGTGGGACTAACCCAGAGTCCCGAAATGTTTATTAAGGTCTTCGAGCTCCTGTCGCCTAGACCCTCAGGTCGACTCGTCGGCATCCTCGATAGCGCATTGATTGTCGCGGAAGTTGGTTGCTTTCCGCAGTGCTTCGAGATTGGGTTGTTCCTCCGGGCTACGAGCTGACCACGCGTACTGGACGGTTCTGTCAGGGTCGACGACGAACGTCGCTCGCTCGGGAACATCTCGATGTCCCTCAAACTCCTCGGCCAATACGCCATATGCTCGACTGACCTGCCCGTCCGTGTCAGATAGGAGCGGGAACTGAATGTTGTTTTTCGTCGCATACTCGCGGTGGGAGTAGGCCCCATCCGCCCCTATGCCGAGGACGACCACGTCGTCCAGGAGCGTGAGCCAGTCAGCATCCCGGAGCGAACACCACTGCTCTGTACACGCCGGATGGAAATCGAATGGATAGAACACAAGAACCACCGCCCACCCCCGATCAGTGTACTCCGAGAGACCGTGCGTTTCGACCGTCCCGGCGGCCGCTCCGGGAAGCGTGAAATCCGGTGCCTCCTGTCCTACACGGATCATGTGAAATACTAACACAACTACGGACTTCAAGAAGCGGGGGGCGTGCAACAGTATCACACAGAGGCAGCGTTCGACCTACTGGTCGAGCAGAACCCAGTCATCGTCTCCGAACGGGCGGTCGTACTCGATGTCGAGTCGCTCGTAGACTGTTCGAGGGATGCTGATATCCGCAAGGTACAGCTCTCCTGTCGGTGCGTCGAGTCCTGTCTTCGGAAGTGCGAGTGTCACCGTGCGGTCCGGGACAACCGCCGTTCCAAGCGGTTCGCCGGTCGTCGCGTCGATCCCAGAGGGGATATCAAGCGAGATCGTTGGCCCCGTCATTTCATTTATTCGGTCGGTGAATTCGGCCGCCGGTGAGCGAACCGCTCCGCTGAGCCCGTAGCCGATCAGCGCGTCGACGATCACCGCCTGGTCGCTGGAGTCTGCGAGAGAATCGACGCCGGTAGTGAGCGAGAGTTCCATTTCATCGAGAATGTGATACTGATGAGCAGCATCGCCACTCAGTTCTGCAGCGGATCTGTCCAGAACCACCCGTACCGGAATTCCACGATTCGCAAGATGTCGTGCACAGGCGAGACCGCCGCCGCCATTCCCGCCGTTTCCAGCGACGATTATCGCCTCGCCGTTTCCAACGTCGCGGACGTGCCAGGCGAGTATTCGACCCGCGTTCTCCATCATCTGGAGCACCTGTAACCCGACGTCCTCAACGGCAATACGGTCGACATCACGCATCTCCTCGGCGGTCACGGCGGGGACGGCCCGTCCGGTCGATGTACGAAACGAGTTCCGAGCCATGGCTCACCTAACACGGAGCAGCATCAAATACCCCGCCAGTAGTATTCGATGCAGTCCGAACGAAGTCTCTTCGAAGAGGCTGTTCACAGAGGTTATTGATGTTCCCCCTGTTCTGTGTGTATGCATACCCAGGACGTCCTCCCGCGGGACGCCATTCCGAGTATCGACGACCCCGTGTTCGCTACGGAATACTTTGGAGAGGATGATGACGAGGTGATTGTCGTCGAAACCACCCCGGCACGAGCGTATCCAGTACGGATTCTCAGTTATCACGAGATCGTCAACGACGCCCTCGGTGAAGACGGGCGACCCGGTGATGAGTCGAACAGCTCCGGAGACTCGACAGATGGCTCACGTCCGATTGCGGTCACGTGGTGTCCAATCTGTGCGAGCGCAGTCGTCTACGACCGACGGGTCAACAACCGCGTATTGACGTTCGGGACTTCCGGGAAGCTTGCCGACGACGCCCTTGTAATGTACGATCGTGAAACCGAGTCGGAGTGGAAGCAGCCACTTGGTCGGGCAATTGACGGTCCACTCAGTGGACAAGAGCTGCCCGTCGTGCCGGCGTCGATGATGTCCTGGCAGTGCTTTCGGTCGGAGTACCCGAATGGAATCGTACTCCAGCCGGTTCACGGCGGCGAGGGTGACCCTCGTGGGAACTCGCCACGAGCAGTGTACGAGATGAC
Source organism: Haloferax sp. ATB1 (assembly GCF_000730175.1). Taxonomy (NCBI): domain Archaea; kingdom Methanobacteriati; phylum Methanobacteriota; class Halobacteria; order Halobacteriales; family Haloferacaceae; genus Haloferax; species Haloferax sp. ATB1. The sequence goes on from NZ_JPES01000004.1 coordinate 49,898, forward strand.
CTCCTACGAGCGGTACGACGCTGCTGACGGATTCGGACTCCGTGAAATGCGAGGTGAAGGACGGAAACGCACGTGGGGCCGCGACGATATCGACGCCAAGACGGTCGTATTGGGGATCGTCAACGACGGTGACGCAGTTGGATATCCGGTGCCCCAAGTTCAGGCCGCAGGGGGCGTCGTCACTGACACAGTGGGACATCTCGACGTGCTCGTCGTAAGTACTGACGGCGACATTCACGCGTTCGAGAATCCCGGATACGACTTCGAGGTGCGCAGCGGCACACTGTACGCTGATGGCGTCTCGTGGGACATCCAGACGGGGCAAAGTGAAGATGGTCGTACTCTATCTCGGGCCCCAGCACGACGCCTCTACGCGTTTGCCTGGCAAGATGACCACGGTCCGGAGAGTTTCTACGGGCTTATGAATCCCTAAGTGCGGTTGACAATCCCATAACAGTCCCACCCGCTGTTGTGAAACACTATTGCAACCCCGACGAATCCTTATGTGTGTTTTCGACAGACACCTGAAGGGGGCATTCTGTCACACGCTCCGCCCCTCTCTTCGATGATGAGTGACGATTCACGCCTTGGTGTGTGCCCCAACTGCGGTCACGACATCCGACCGATCGACGAGTTGATCACGTTCGAGCGGTCCGACGATTCCATCGGGATGTTTGCCGAGTGTCCTTCTTGTGAGGAAGTCGTGGAGCCGAGGTAGGACACTCTGCGAAGCGAGTTGACACAGTAACAACGGGTCCTCGGATAAAATCGACGACTCAGCTGGCACTGTGTCTTGTCCCGTCGCGAGTGTGGGAAAAACCCGAACACTGGCGCAGGTGATTATATTCGCGGATGTAGAATACGGTATATGAACGAAGTCGATTTCCTGGTCATCGGTTCGGGCTCTGGACTGGACGTTGCGAACGCCGCAGCCAACCGCGGCCAATCCGTTGCAGTCGTGGAGAAAGGCCCGCTCGGTGGGACGTGTCTCAACCGCGGATGCATCCCGTCCAAGATGCTGCTGTACCACGCTGACGTACTCGAAACGATCGAGAGTGCCGACGCGTTCCACATTGATGCAGAAATAACTGATGTGGACTTTGCAGAGATGGTTCGCGAGGTCAACGAGGACGTGAGTGGCGACGCCGACTCCATCCGGAACGGACTCCGTTCCTCCTCTCAACACGATCTCTACGAAGGTGAAGGACGATTCGTGGACGAACGCACCGTCGAAATTGTCAGCGGTGTTGACGAAGATTCTCGAATTCGAGCTGAGACTGTGCTGATTGCCGCCGGGACGCGGCCGGCAATCCCCGATATCGACGGGATTGACGACGTGGACTATCTCACCAGCACGGAAGCGTTGCAGTTGGAAACCCCACCGGACCACCTCGTAATCGTGGGGGGTGGCTACATCGCCGCCGAGCTCGGTCACTTCTTCGGGACGTTTGGGAGCGATGTGACGATTATCGGGCGACGCCCGAATCTCCTCCCGGAGGCCGACGAGGAGGTTGCCGAGGCGTTCACCGACCGATACGCCGAGCGGTTCACCGTTCACACCGGACATGCAGCGACAGCTGCCTCGGAGAGCAATGGGACTGTGACCGTCGAGGCACATCCCTACGAGTACGGAGACGACGGCGGAATACGCGAGGATGAGTCAGTGACTGTGACGGGAGATACGCTACTCGTGGCCGCAGGCCGCACTCCGAACTCTGATAGACTCAATCTCGACGCAGCAGGGGTCGAAACCGACGAGCGAGGCTTCGTCGAGACCGACGAGTATCTCCGGACGACCGCTGAGGGAGTCTGGGCCCTCGGAGATATCGTCGGCGAGTATCTCTTGAAGCACAGTGCGAACCACGAAGCCCAGGCCGTCGCCCGAAATCTCTTCGGCGACGACCTCCAGCCGGTCGACTACACTGCAATGCCCTTCTCCGTGTTTGCGTCACCAGAAGTCGCAGGTGTGGGTGTACACGAGTCTGCGCTTCAGGGAACGGGCACGGAGTATGCGACGCGGACCTATCAGTACGACCAGACAGCACGTGGAAGTGCAATGAAAGCCGACGGCTTCGTCAAGGTCATCATCGACTTGGAAGGTGAGATCCTCGGGTGTCATATCATCGGGCCCGAGGCCTCCGATCTCATCCAAGAGGTCGTCGTCGCGATGAAAGCCGGATCTGGGACAGTCACGGATATTCGCGAATCCATCCACATCCATCCTGCACTCTCGGAGGTGATTCAGCGAGCGTTTTCGGGGCAGTTCTCCCGAGGCGGCCACTCGCACTGAGTTTACTGGCTCCCTCAATGGCTACCCCGAGGAGTGATCCGGGGAGATGCCCTGTGTGGAAGCTATACTAAACCCTCCACAGGTGTGCGGCTTCGTTACACAGTTGGTGAACAGATAATCACCTGTCCGTCCTCGATACAGGTGGCATGTTAGTTGTCCACGCAACGTTTCCGATCGCTGCGGAACATCACGAGAGAGCGACTGAATTAATCCGCGAACTGGCCGAGAATTCGCGGAAGGAGAAGGGTATCATCGACTACCGAGTCGCGACCGACGTCGACGACGAGAACCTGTTCCGGTTTTTCGAACAGTACGAGGACGAAGCAGCGTTCGGAGCACACGCTGAGTCCGACCACTTCAAACAATTCGAAGCTGAACTACCGGATCTCCTCGCAGGAGAGCCAGAAGTGACTCGCTTCGAGGTTGAGTCAGCAACAGCCGTCGAACTCTGAGCCGAGACACGCGCAAAATTGATGACGGCGTCTCGCTTCCGGAAAACGTTCGAATAAGTTCTCGATGGCCTCGAAGCGTACGTCGTCGCAAACCGAGGTGCCGTTACAAAAGGCAGTCGGATGGGTGTCCCTCTGGGTGACGGTATCTCAATCCTCAAAACCACAGCCAGAGAAGACTTTTACTACATTTTCGATGTCGTGAGTCTCACCAACCGGAAGGGGTATTTAAACCACGTTCGCAGACGTATCACCGTTGCACGGCCGCAGACGAACTATAATCTCCGCGGTAATACTCACTATCGCAATGGCAAAAGCAGCAGTTGTGATTCTGGCTGGAACAGAAGGACACGAAAATCTCGGTCGTGTCGTGAACGGTCTGGAGACGGCCAAGGAATTCGCTGAAACAGATGGGGACGAGATAGAACTGATTTTCGACGGGGCCGGAACCCAGTGGATTCCCGAACTCGAAGATCCTGATAGCGATCCCCACGAGCTCTATCAAGCAGTCAAAGACAATGCATCGGCCTGTGACTACTGCTCTGGCGCATTCGGCGTCGATGACGCTGTGAACGACTCCGGAGTGGTCCGACTCGACGACCACGACGGCCACCCGAGTATCCGGTCGCTCGTCGACGACGGCTACGAAGTCATCACATTCTAACAATCGAGACGGGTCCCCCCACCCTCTCTGCCCACGTGGACGGATCAACCAATGAGCCAACCATTTTTGGAGTTCACGGGAACTCCGAGAAAATAGTCTGAACACACGATACGCCACCAATGTTTCCATCTGCAGGTGACGAGCTTCGAATTAAGCCCGGAGGGATTCTGATCGCTGTGGTTGCGTTTGTTCTTACGCGAACCCTCTTGATCGGGGTGATTTATACTGGCTCAAATTCCTCAAGTGTAGCTACGATATTACGACTGGTGCCCCTCATTATCGGACTGGGGCTAGTCATCTACGGCGTCAGTCTTGCTGTCAGTACCGTGACAGAACCTACGCTCGAACCGTCGCGACCTGGTTTCTCATCGGGAGCTTCGGAATCTTTGCAATGGTCGGTCTCGGGGCTATCGAACCGTCCAACATCCTCTCGACGTTTTCATCGAATACAGTCATCGCTAATGCAGTGCTTGGTGGCGGAGCAGGGGGTATCATCGTAGGGATACGGTCGGCGAGAGACAAGCGACGCCAGCAATCACTCTCAAGACAGTCCGACCAAATCGTATTGCTTAATCGACTCCTCCGCCACGAAATTTTGAACGCGATTACGGCAATCCGAGGACATGCAGAACTGCTGAGTAACGGCGATAGTACCGATCGGAGTTTCGAGGCGGTTCGGGACGGGGTCGATCGAATCGAAGAAACGGTAGATCAGGTGGGTTTTCTCATCCGAACCGTCGGCGAGACTGCAGGAACACTCACCTCAGTTGATCTTGCCGCTATCATCCAAGAAAGTTCAAAACAGCTTCCAGACGACGCTACGGTCTCCGTAGAAGAACCTCCATCTGTCCAAGTTCGTGCGGACGAGTACCTCGAGACGCTGATTACGGAACCAATTCGGATGGCACTCGAACGGACCTCGACAAATGAGGTTTCGGTGGCAGTCAATCCCAGAGAAAACACGGTTGACGTTTCCGTTTCGGCCACTGGACAGTGGCTCAGTGAGGCTGCCCGCGAAGTGCTGTTGGAGGGAGTGCCAGAGCAGGAAAACCAGAATCTCGACTACGGAATACCAATCATTAGATTGCTCGTGGCACAGTATGGGGGAACGATCGACATCGTCGAAGATGGGACGAGCACTGCAGTCGTTATCACACTGCTCCGGACATCGCAGCAAGCGCCAGAGAGTGATCGCCCGGGAGTCAGCGTGGCTAACCTTCGGAACGCAGCTCTCGCGGGTATCGTGGCAGGGGTCGTTATGGGATTGATTCTCCAGCTTGTCGCGGGCGAGATGGGCATTATCGGCGCACTCTACGGAGTTCAGACAGTTGCTGTCGGGTGGGTAACTCACCTGTTCCACAGCATCGTATTCGCGACTGTGTTCGTCGCTGCGGTGGCCGTCGATAGTCTCAAGCAGTACGCTGAGAACCTCGCTGGAAGCATCACGTTAGGTGTCCTGTACGGCGTGTTCCTGTGGCTCGTCGCCGCCGGCGTCGTCATGGGGGTTTGGCTCAATCTCGTCGGAATACCGGCGTCGATTCCGAACCTTGGCATCGTATCCCTCGTCGGGCACACAATCTGGGGAGCTTTGATCGGCATGCTCGTCGCTGTGCTCCCTACAGAAATCAATTGAGGAAGTCACCTCTTGGGGCGAGAGCGAGAAGGGTCACCCGCGACCGCCAGCCAGTGCAGCTGCCTCTGGAAGCCGTCGGAGCCACAGCATCGCAACCGTCCCGACGAACGGTCCGATGACCAATGGCGAAAACGCCCACTGCCAACCGACGACACTCGCAATAATCGGTGTGATCTGAATCGACCCCACTGTGAGTAGAAAGCCGATAGCGGTCTGCAGCGTCAGGGCTGACCCGACGTAACTGTCCTCGGCGAGTTCGGAGACGGCCGCCGAGAATTGCGCAGAGTCGGCGACGATGACGAATCCCCAAATCAATAGGAACGGGACGAGGACGAGCAGGTGCCCACCAAACACGAAGCCGGCACCAATACAGGCTGTGCCGCTGACGACCATGCTTCCACTCGTGACGGTCGTCCGTCCGATTCGGTCTGCGAACACACCGGCGACGACGGCACCGATACCCCCTACCGCAATGGTTCCGAACGCAAGTAGCGCAGCGAGTGTCGGTGCCGGGTCGCCGCTGGCAGCGAAACTCGCAGCCAGATACACGGGAATCCACGCCCAGACGGCGTATAATTCCCACATGTGACCGAAATATCCGAGATTGGCGAGCATCGTCCCGCGGTCACCGAGCATCCGCCGAACGGCTCCGGGATCGAACGGTGCTGCCGGAGCTTGGTAGGGGCCTGGACGCACAAAGAGAACGAGCACACCACTGACTGCTGCGAGCCCAGCCGCACCAAGTAAGACGAGTCGCGGACGGCCGACGCCACCGATCGCCCGAAGCAGATGCGGCATCGCCGACCCGATCGTGAGTGCACCGACGAGCGTGCCGATAGCGAAACCGCGTCCTTCCCGAAACCAGCCAGCCATGATTTTCATGCCTGTCGGGTACACACCGGCCAGTGCGACACCGGTGAGAAACCGTAACAGAACAGCCGGGAGGAACGACGACACGGCAAGGGCGATAAGTGCAGTCGCTCCCACGCCGATGGCGGCTGAGACAGCAAACAGGTACCGCGGTGGAATCGTATCCGAGAGGGTGAGTGTCGCAGAAAGCACGGCGCCGACGACGAACCCCAGTTGCACCGCGTTCGTCAACCATGCCGTCTCAGCGCTCGAAAGATCCCAGAGGGCCGCGAGTTCCGGCCCGACCGCTGATGCACTGAACCAGAGCGTCATCGCAAGCAGTTCAGCAACAGCAAGAACGAGGAGGACACGGTAGCGACTCGTTTTCGTCGGTTGCTGCTTCTGTGACGCCGTATCCATCACGCTGGTAGACTGATCATAATAAATAAAAACTCACGAGGGGGTTCGGGTGTATTGCACACCGCAGCGCGTATTATATATGCAGAAGACATCCGTACCCACACTAGGAAAATGACCGAGGATCGGGAGCGGGATGACCCTCCGAGTGACCTTTCGGCGGGTCCGTCCGCCGCTACAGGTTCGTCTCCTGAAGAGCGGTATCGCAAGATTTTCCAATACAACAACGACGCAGTGATGGTCGTCGATCTGGAGACAGAATCGTTTCTGGACGTCAATCCCGCAGCCTGTGAGCTACTCGGGTACTCCCAAGAGGAGCTCCTCTCGATGCATCCACACGATATCCACCCGGATGACATCGAGCGCGTCCGGGAGGAGTTTATTTCCCAAGTGTACGAGGAAGGATCGGGATTCACCGACGATCTGACCTGTCTCACTAAAGACGGGGAAGAGGTTCCGACCGAGATTTCCGGGGCCGCACTAGACGCCGGCGAAGATGGAACCGATCCGACACAGATGATCGCGATGCTCCGTGACATCTCCGACCGCGTCGAACACCGGCAGGAACTAGAGGAAAAAATCGAACGGCTGGATCGGTTTGCCAGCATCGTCTCACACGACCTCAAGAACCCTCTTTCGATCATCAAAGGCCATGTGACCCTTGCCCGGGAGAATGGCGACCCCGAACACTTCGACGCCATCGAGGACGCCGCAGACCGAATGGACGAGATGTTGTCTGAACTCCTGCAGCTCACCCGGGAAGGACACCTCGTCGGCGAGCGAACGGACATCGAGTTGGAGCCCCTGGCACGAGAGGTCTGGATCGACTGTGAACTCGACCCAGCGACTCTCGAAATCGAGTCATCGAGGACACTTCACGCGGATCGAGACCGCCTCCACGAACTCTTCGCAAACCTCTTCGAGAACGCATACACTCACGGTGGGGAGTCCGTCACCGTCCGTGTCGGAACGCTCGATAGAGACGATAGTGACGGGTTCTACGTCGAAGATGACGGCGAAGGGATCCCAGCGGACGAGCAAGATACCGTATTCGAGTGGGGACATACAACGACCAGCGACGGGACTGGCTTCGGCCTCGCTATCGTCGCCGAAATCGCCGAGGCACACGGCTGGGAAATCACTGTCTGTGATGCCGAAGCGGGAGGAACTCGCTTCGAGATCGAAGTCTCATAAACCAGAGCGAGGGTGAACGGGACATCGCTCAGCAATCAGTATATAAATACTGTGGAGGGTTGGAACAGAACGTAACGCCCGCGGCGTGATTAAGCCCGTTCTCCGCGGGTCGCAATTACATGGGCGCAAACTCGTCCCCGAACACGCCACGCGGGGATCTGACGTGGTACAAGGCACTTTCTCCCGGTGAACTACCTGAGGGCCGAGTCAAGGCTATCAGCTGTGGCGATACGACCGTCGCTGTCACCCATCACGACGGTGAATATGCTGCGCTCGATAACAACTGTCCCCACCAAGGCGGTCCTCTTGGCGAGGGATCGATCGAGACTGGCTGGCTTCGTTGCCCGTGGCATGGGTGGGATTTCGACCCGCTTACCGGCGAGACACCCGGTCCTCACGACGACTGCGTCCAGACGTTTCCGGTCGAGGAACGCGACGACGGCATCTACGTCGGCTTTCCGGAAAAAGAATCTCACGAGCGGACGGTCTCCGACGTTATCGCCGAGACACTGGTCAACTGGGGCGTCCGGCAGGTCTGGGGGATCGTCGGCCACTCGAATCTCGGCCTCGCCGACGCACTCCGCCGTGAGGCCGACCAGGGGAACCTCGCGTACTACGGTGTCCGTCACGAGGGCGCTGGCGCATTCGCCGCGTCGGCCTACGGAAAACTCACCGGGCGTCCGGCGGCGTGTTTCTCCATCGCCGGCCCCGGCGCGACGAACATGCTCACGGGGCTGTGGGATGCGAACGTCGATGGTGCTCCGACCATCGCGCTCACGGGCCAGGTCGAGTCACAGGTCCTCGGCACGGGCAACTTCCAAGAGGTCGACCTCGAAGCCGCCTACGGCGACGTCGCCGAATTCGAGGCGACCGTCCTGCCGGACAGCCAACACGCAGAACTTGCGACCCGAGCGGCCAAGACCGCGATCCTCGAACGAGGGGTCTCGCACCTGATCTTCCCGGACGAGATACAGACCCAGTCTGCGGAGGGAGTCGAGCCAGGCGATCCCGAGGGACGCATCACGAGCGCGACATCAGCCCGCCAGAGGACGCGCTCCAGGATGCTGTGGGCCTGCTCGAAACCGCCGAGCGGCCGGTCATTATCGCCGGCCACGGGGCTCGCTTCGAGATGGATGGGATCGTCGACCTCGCCGAACGATTCGACTGTCCAGTCCTGACGACGTTCAAAGGGAAGGGACAGATTCCCGACTCGCATCCGCTCGCCGGTGGTGTCCTCGGCCGGAGCGGGACGCCCATCGCGAGCCACTTCATGAACGAAGCAGACCTGCTGGCTGTCTTCGGCGCGAGCTTCTCAAATCACACGGGGATTGCGGAGTACAAGCCGACGATTCACGTCGACTACGACGCGATGACCCTCGGGAAGTTCCACAGTATCGACGTACCCGTCTGGGGCGAGATCGGCGTCACCGTCAACGAACTGCATGATCGCATCGGCGACGCCGAGGCGGAGAGTCAGCGCGAAGAACTCGCCGACCGGTGGGAAATCTGGCGCGAAGAGAAAGCGACGCGCCGCGCCCAGACGCCCGAGCGAGGCGTCAACTATGCCACCGCCTTCGACGCGATGACGCGGCTCATCCCCGACGACGCGATCATCCCCGTCGACGTCGGGAACAACACCTACGCGTTCGGACGGTACTTCGAACCGGAACACCAGTCAGTCCTGATGTCTGGCTATCTCGGCTCGATCGGCTTTGCGTTCCCGGCTGCGCTGGGCGCGTGGACGGCCACACAGGAACCCGAGTCGCCGTTCGCCGGTCGCAAGGTGATCTCGGTCTCCAGCGACGGCGGCTTCGGACAGTACATGAGCGAGTTCACGACCGCCGTAAAGTACGACATGGACGTCACGCACGTCCTGTTAAACGACGACGAACTCGGGAAGATAAGCAAGGAACAGCGCACGGGCGGCTGGGACGTCTGGCAGACCGACCTCGTCAATCCGGGATTTGCCGAGTTCGCCGATAACTGTGGTGGCCACGGCGTCTTCGTCGACGATTCCGACGTACTCGACGACGCTCTCGAAGAAGCAATCGCGTACGACGGCCCCGCCCTCGTCGAAGTCCTCACCGACTCGGACCCGGTGTGAACATCTCCGACACGATACTCCAGTTATGACACTCAATACACCCACTACATCGATTTCCGGTCAGCAGTCATCGAGTCGTATCGAGCGTCGAACTAACCAAGCGTGGGGGTGCGCGTCGTGAGTCGCTCCGACGAACAGACGGCCGAACAGGTCGCCGTCTGGAGCGACCTTCCCGACCGTGAACCGACACACGCCCGCATCGAAGGCGTCGATCTCGTGGTCATCCGGTACGACGACGAGGTGTCCGTCCTCTACGGCCGCTGTCTCCACCGTGGGGTTCTCCTCGGCGACGGCCACGTTGAGAGGCACAATCTCATCTGTGGCGTCCACGGCTGGGATTATCGGTACGACACCGGGATCAGCGAGTACGACAACTCCGAAGTCCTCGAAAAGTTCACCGCGTGGGTCGACGAGAACGACGACGCCGTCTTCGTCGACGCCGCGGAAGTCGCGGCCTGGGCAGAAGACAACCCACAGCCGTACGATCCCCCCGAGAGCGGCGACGGCGGCGACGGGACGATGCAGGGCGTCACCGACGACATCGACGGTGGCACGGTCGACCCCGAGTTCTACGGCGACCCCGACTACGAGAAAGAGCCGTACGCACACTACATCCAGAGCCTCGCCCAGAAGGGGCCCGAGGGAATCGGTGAACACGGGGACGTCTCGGCGATGGGAGTTCCGCGATCAGAACTCCCGTCTTGGGACGACCTGCAGATTTTGACTGCCCAGCTCGCCCGTACTCCACTCGACGACGAAGCACCAGTCGATACCGAGCTCGTGATCGGACCGAACGCGGAGAATCCGGTCCACCTGGATATCCCGATTTTCGTCAGCGACATGAGCTTCGGTGCGCTCAGCGAGGAAGCCAAGATCGCAATCTCGCAAGGGGCAGACCGAGCGGGCACAGGCGTCTGTTCTGGCGAAGGCGGGATGCTGCCCGAAGAACAGGAGGCCAACTCTCGGTACTTTTACGAATACGCGACGGGGAAGTTCGGCTGGGACATCGACCTCGTCGAACGGGTCCAAGCGTTCCACTTCAAAGCGGGTCAGGGTGCGAAGACCGGAACCGGTGGCCACCTCCCGGGCGAAAAGGTACAGGGTCGGATCGCCGAGGTTCGTGATCTCGAACCCGGGACGGACGCCGTGAGTCCGGCACGATTCGACGACCTCCGTACCCCGGAGGAGTTCGCCGAGATGGCGGACCACGTCCGGGAGGTCGGAGGCGGCATCCCGATCGGATTCAAACTCTCCGCCCAGCACGTCGAGGAGGATATCGACTTCGCCCTAGAGGCCGGTGCCGATTACCTGATTCTAGACGGGCGAGGCGGTGGGACCGGCGCCGCGCCGGACGTGTTCAAGGACAATATTTCGGTGCCAACGATGGCAGCGCTCGCCCGAGCACGACGTCACTTGGATGCCCGCGAGCGGTCGGACGTGACGCTCATCGCGACGGGGGGGCTCCGGACGGAGTCGGATTTCATCAAGGCGATGGCGCTCGGTGCCGATGGGGTTGCAGTCGCTAACTCGGCGATGCAAGCGATCGGCTGTCTCGGGATGCGGGCCTGTGACTCGAACAACTGTCCGGTCGGTATCGCCACCCAACGAGAGGACCTCAGGAATCGCCTCGTGATCGATTCGGCCGCCGACGGCTTGCAGAATTTCTTCGAAGCGACCGTCGAACTGATGAAGGTGATGGCCCGTGCCTGTGGGCACGAGAGTCTCGCCGGGTTCGAACGGCGTGATCTGACGACCTGGAAGAAGGACATCGCCGAACTGACCGGCGTTGAGTACGCCGGTGTAAGTCGATAGGTCAGATTCCACCCCGTATATAAATTCGCCGCGGGTGTGTCATCTCGTGATCAGTACACAATAGAGATTAATTCTTCATTATATTAGAACAAGTATGGATGGCAGCCACTCTCAGCAAAAGCCGTCTCCAGATCGAAACGAAGCCATTCCCGAATCCTATGCTGTATACGCAGACAGCCAGCGTATCCACGTATGGCAGTACCGCGTGGATGTCAGTAACCCAGACGGAGAGTGGCATTTCGTCGAAACACTAGACCGAGAGGACGATCCCCAACTTTCCCTGGAACAGGCGACACTACTGCCACCTACCCGGGAAGGATACTGGATTTACGCCAGATCGTACGACTGCGAACTAGGCTGTGAGTAATCGGAGAACTACTATGGAACTTGTAACTGTCGCCGCAGTGGCGGAAAACGGCGTCATCGGTCGGAATGGAGAGCTACCGTGGCCGAGCATTCCGGCCGACAAACGACAGTACCGAAACCGAATCGCGGACTGGCCCGTGATCCTCGGGCGGCGAACGTTCGACTCGATGCGTGAGGATCTTCCCGGAACGGTACAGGTCGTATTGAGCCGGTCGGTGTCCGAGTACGACGTCGAATCAGCACACCACGCAGGAGGAGTCGACGACGCGGTCGCAACCGTCGAGTCGCTCGGATCCGACCGCGCCTACGTCATCGGCGGGGCAGGCATCTACGACCTGTTCCAGCCCGTTATCGACCGAATGGTGCTCAGCCGAATCCCCGGTAAATACGACGGTGACGCCTCGTTCCCGAAATGGGATAGGAATGAGTGGACTGTCGTCGATCGAACCGCCTACGACGATTTCACCCTCGAGGAGTGGGTTCGAAAGCGGAGCTAACAAGCATCACTGACCAGCTATGGATACGTCTAATCTGCCCACGGTCGTTGCCGAGTACCTCTCCGCCAATCGTACAGAGCTGTTCGAGTTCACGGAGACGCTCGTCAGCTACGAAACGCAGAACCCACCTGGCCGGACGGTCGATATCGTCGAGTGGCTCGAAGACACGCTCGACGAGCCGGCGGTGGCCGTCGAGCGCTTCGAAGTCGACCCCGAAAAGCCAAATCTCGTCGCTACGCTCCCCGGCCGAACCGACCACACACTATGTTTCAACGGCCATCTCGATACCGTGCCGTTCGACGAGAGCGACTGGACGTATGATCCGCTAGGTGAGCGAAACGACGAGCGCATCTACGGGCGTGGAGCCACCGATATGAAAGGAGCCGTAGCCGCGATGCTACAGGTCGCCCTCGCCTACGCCCGTACCGAGACCGAGCCACCAGTGACTCTCAAATTTGCGTTCGTGAGCGACGAGGAGACGGGCGGAGACGCCGGCCTCACGACGTTACTGGAGACGGACGAATTCAACCCCGACGCCTGCGTTGTCGGCGAAACCACTGCCCGGAACGGGCGCTACTCCGTCTCTGTTGCCGACCGTGGGAACATCTGGCTGACGCTAGAGGCGACCGGGACCGCCGCCCACGGTTCGCGACCGATGATCGGAGAGAACGCAATTGACCGACTAACAGATGCGATCGAGCAGTTGCGACGCGACTTCGGACAGCAGAAGCTCTCGGTCGATGCAGCGATGGACGACATCATCGAAGAGTCCGTCGACTTCTATGAACCGGAGGCCGGAGCCGACGCTACCCGCACCCTGTATCGGTACCCGACGATCAACCTAGGCATCATTGAGGGCGGAACAGCGATCAACACGGTGCCCGCCTCGGCGTGTGCCCGAGTCGATATCCGATTGAGTGCCGGTGTCGATACCAGGGACGCACTCGGGGGGATACGGAACTGCTTGGCCGGGATGGATGGTATCGAGATTACGGACATCTCGTGGACCCGTGGTTCGTACGAACCGCTTGGGAGTCCGATCGTCGAGGCGAGCGCCCGGGCAGCTGAACACGTCGTCGACGACCAAGTCTACCGACGGAGTGCGACCGGTGGTGGCGACGCTAAAGTGCTTCGACACAACGGGATTCCGACCGTCGAGTTCGGCTTCGGAACCCAGACAGCACACGGAACGGACGAGTACACGACGACGGAGGCCTTAGTTCGAAACGCCGTCAGCTACGGAACACTTCCTGTCCTGTACGAGCAACTTACGAGCAGCGACGGATGATTGCAGCTATTGGGGGGACGACAGTCGCACTGATGACGCTCGTTATTCTGCTCGCCGGGATGACGAATGGGCTCGCTGGATTCGGATTCGCCCTCGTCGGGACGATGGCGCTCGCAACGGTAATCGACCCGGCGACAGCGGTCGTCTTCATGATCATACCCATTCTCGCGGTGAATCTCTCACTTGTCCGTGATCTCTCCCGAGAAGAGCTTCGAACGTGTAGTCGACGGTTTGGCCCACTCATCGGGGCAGCGCTGGTCGGCACGGTTGTCGGGATGGCCGTCCTCACTCGCATTCCGACCGCCCCCCTACGTGTGGGTCTCGGACTTTTGACGCTCGGCTTCGTCGCGACCGCTCAACGACGGATCCCGCTCCCAGAGTGGTCGGCAGGTGGGATCGGTACGTTCAGTCGGACACGAACTGGGATGCTCGGTGTGGGCAGCATCTCGGGACTGCTGTTCGGCGGAACGAACGTCGGTGTCCAGCTGATCGCGTATCTTCGGAGCTTCGACCTCTCTCATGGATTATTCGTCGGCGTCGTCGCGCTCGTGTTCCTGGGACTCAACGGGATCCGTGTTGGTGTGGCGAATTTATTCGGACTGTATCCTAGCCGGCTTGTCCTGCTCGTGTCTGTCGTCGCTGCCGTTCCGGCCGTCATCGGAGTTAGTGTAGGGAAGCGACTTCGCGTCACAGCCAGTGAGCGCTCTCGCAGACTCGTCGTGCTGGGACTGTTGACCGTGGTAGGAATCCGCCTAGTCGGTGGTGGAGCCGGAATACTCTGAATCGCGATGTCAGTATGTCAGTCTAGCTCCACTTCAAGCGAATAGATCCGCTGTCTGGCATCCATAAACGAGATACGTGACGTGACGAGTCCGTTTCTCTTCGAGCTGGGTAAGTGCATAGCGAACGGTTCGCGTTGGAAGAAGTGTCGACTCAGCGAGTGCCGACTGGGTACTATCGCCCTCATATTCGAGTGTTTTTGCGACGAGCTTTGCACTCGGCGGGAGATCCTGAAGGGCAGTCGACGGTGCTTGAGTGGATAAAGACGACTGGTCTGGCATCAATAGCAATAGATAGGATGGGATTATCTTAACCAACTACCGAAGGTGCAACGCGGTTGCACAACCGTTCCCCGTCATCAATCACTCGTCCGTCGAGGCCCACTCCAAGAGAGGTTCGAGCCGAGTTCTCACTGCGTCACCGTCATCGGTCAGCGAGTACTCGACACGGGGTGGAATCTCGTTATATTGGGTCCGAGAGATCAGTCCGGCCTTCTCGAATTCGCCCAACCGTTTCGAGATGGTCGAGGTACTCGCGCTCGAGAGGTGCTCCTCGATCGCCCCAAACCGGAGTGACTCGTGAGCGCCAATGATGCTAATCAGCTGCATCGCATATTTTTGGCTAAGCGTGTCGATGACACCGGTCAGTGGACAGTAGCACGTCCCGTCGACATCACACGTAGGAGTGGGTGATGGTGTTGAATCTGCCATAGCTTCGTGGCCTCCGACCTACTCCATAGCTTTGGACTCCACAGTACAATTACTTCGCGTTCTAAACTCAGGACACGATGGAGGATAACCGTTCGTATGACCTCGTGATCCTCGGGGGCGGAGCCGCTGCCTTTGCTGCTATCACGGAAGCGAGTCGACGAGGGCGTTCGACAGCATTAGTGAATACAGGACTCCCAATCGGCGGGACCTGCGTGAACGTCGGCTGTGTCCCGAGCAAACACCTCCTCGCTGTCGGCGAGAGTGCTGCCGCACCGCAGGAGAATCCGTTCGAGGCGGTCAGGTACAGCGACGACGAGCCGACAGTCGACTGGGCGGAGGCACTCGACGGCACTGACGCTCTGGTCGAGCGGTTCCGACAGGAGAACTACGTCGACGTCGCGGAGCACTTCGAGACGGATATCTACGAAGCTATGGCCAATTAGTAGCCGACACGACTATCGAGGTTATCGACGGCGCTGACGAGGGCGCACGCATCATTGGAGAGAAGGTGCTCGTCGCGACTGGAAGTTCACCGTGGGCGCCACCCATCGATGGCCTCGACGATGTCGACTACTACACCAGCGAAACCATCCTCGAGGAACGGAATATTCCCGAAAGTATCGTGATACTCGGTGGCGGGTACATCGCTCTCGAGTGGGGGCAGATACTCCACCGTGTCGGCGTCGAGGTGACCATCCTCCAGCGATCCGAGCGCGTACTCTCTGGCATGGAAGGCCAGCTCGGACGAGAGATGCAACACGCGTTCGAAGACGAGGGAATCAACGTAATCACGGGTAACGATTTCCAGCGCGTTCACACGCCAACAGCTGACGGCGGGAGAGATACGATCCAATCAGGTGTCGCCGTCGAGACAACCGTCGCCGGCACCGAGCGGACAGTCACTGGCAACGCGCTGTTCGTCGCGACCGGTGTCCAGCCGAATAGTGAGGGCATCGGTCTAGAAACGGTGGGGGTCAAAACGAACCCCGACGGGACGATCCACGTCAACGAACACTTCCAGACCACGAACCCGGACGTGTACGCTGCTGGCGACGTGATCGGCGAGCCGGAACTGGAGACGGTCGCCGCCAAGGAGGGCAACAACGCGGTCAAGAACGCCTTCGGCAACGAGAGAGTTACGATCGACTACGACACGGTGCCAGCAGTCGTGTTCACGAGCCCGGAGGTCGCCTCTGTCGGGACGACTGAGCTAGAGTATATGGACGAGCACGGCACTTGTTCGTGCCGGACCGTCCAGATGGACGAGGTGCCGCGAGCGAAGGCAGTCAAGGACACGGATGGCCTCGTCCAGGTCGTCAAACACCACGAGACCGACGAGATCGTGGGTGTTCATATGGTCAGTCCACGTGCCGCCGACATGATCATGGAAGCAACGCTAGCTGTGAAGTTCGGTCTGACCGTCGACGACATCATCGACACCGTTCATCCGTTCCCGACGTTCTCCGAGGCACTCAAACACGCCTGTCAGGCGTTCCGTCGCGATACCTCGATGATGAGCTGTTGTGTCGAATAAATTCGTGGACACAAATCTTGGGCCCGGCGGTTCCTTCCCTTGTGCAAGCGAGCTGTATCGACGCTCGTGCGACTACATTCCGGATCCGCGACGGGGTTTTAATACAATCTCACCTGTTTTCGAGTGAGATTCGATGCTGGAACTCTATCGGCTCCCTGGCTGTCCGTACTGTGCAAAGGTAGAGCGCAAACTTGACGAGCTTGATCTGGAATACAAGACTCATAACGTCCTGCCATTCCGGTTTCTCCGATTCAAGGTGAAATCGGTGAGTGGTCAGTCGGGTGTGCCGGTTCTCGTCGATCCCGAACATGGAATCAAGGGGATGGCCGAGAGCGATGACATCGTCGCCCACCTCGAGAACACGTACGCCTGACGTGGGGACTGGAACCGATTAGTCTGTAGAACTCGCTGAACGCAATCATCTGCTATCACCGTGTTGAACGAGACGAGTATCGCGTTCGCGGCTACCGGCGTCTTGGTCGCTGGAGTAACGTGGGTTCTTTATCACCGAAGAGTCGCTGTGACCGCAGCGGAAATCGGAGCGACGCTTCCGTGGTTTGCCGTCATCGGTATCGCGGTTGCTGTCGGTCGTTCAACGTCCGTTTCGGGGTTCCCCGCGGGGTTCCTCCAGAGTCCAACAGTGTACCTCGTCGTTGGGGCGCTCGTCGCTGGTCTGTGGGTCATATTTGACTTCGCCGGAATCCAGCAGCGCTCGCGATGGATGGCCGCGAGTGGCGTCCTCATGACCCTGATCGTCGGAGGAGGGACAGTCATCACAATAGGAGCGCCCCAGCCGCGCGTTCTCGTTTGGAACGGTGTAGCGGTCGTGCTAGCGGTCGGAGTCACCGTACTCGTCCTGTGGACGGTTCCGAGTGGATATCGATCCACCCCCGGCTGGCTCGGCGCTGGGGTACTCTTTGCACACGCCCTCGACGCGACGACTACCGGCGTCGGGCTCGAGAAACTCGGGACGACCGAACGAAATCCGATCTCTGCCGCGCTCATTCAGATGGGAGAGGGAGCTGGTGTATCCGGTGTCCTCCTCTTTTTAGTCGTGAAAGTCGCGGTTGCTTTGCTCATCCTGCGGGCGCTTGACTCCGACGTGGATCCTGCCGGGCGAGAGACTATCTCGCTGCTCGTGGTCGCAGCCGGTGCTGGTCTCGTTCCTGCCGTCCACAATCTCACGCTTTTTGCGCTTACGGTCTCCTAAACGGTTCGTGTCCGGTTCGCGCTACGGTACGTCGTCACGACGAGATGGTTTTCCAAACTCCACTAGCGCGGGTAGTCACTCGGACTCCACCCGACGTCGTTCCGGATGCTCGTACTCGAACTCCTCTGATCGGATCATCTCCAGGGTCTCCTCGATAGACGGACGATCACCCCAGAATGTCCCGTAATACGCGAATCGGACGGTTCCAGCCGGATCGATGATGATCGTCGCGGGTCGATTGATATACTCGGCATGGACGGCGTAAGCCATCGGGTCGACGCCGTATTTTGCGCCGACAGCCCCTGCACGATCGAGGAGGTGTGGCCACCAAATCTCCTCGGCGTACGACTCAATAAACGACTCCTCAGCGAACCAGTACTCCGGCTCAAGCTCCCGTCCAACCATCACGCGACCGCGATACTGGCCGTGACATTCGATTGTCGCTACGTTGATATCCGCCTCCTGCAGTTCCTCGCGAAGCTCGATCAGTTCGTCGAACTCGCGGTGACAGACCGGACACCAGTCGGCAAACACCCAGAGCAGGACCGTCCACTCGTTGTCTCCGATCGAATCCGCGAGGTCCCAGATCCGTCCGCCAGTATCCGGCAACTCGAATGACGGCGCAGACGCACCGACTGCTAGCTGTTCGAACGTGCCCTCGTCGAGATTTCGATACGCAGCCTCCAGCTCGGGTTCGGCGACTGCGCCCTTCTCGATGCGGTCGATCGAAAGTTCGGCTTGATGACGGACGTCTTTCGAGTCGTCGTTCGCGTGCCGGTCACGTAACAAGTCCAGCGACTGGGTAGCCCCGATTTGCCCCAACGCGACGATTGCCTGCGATCGTGCCAGTGGGTTCGGATCCTCACGGACCACCCGTTCGAGCGACTCCACCTCGCTCTGGGCTCGCAGAATCCCCAGCGCCGTTGCACAGACGTAGCGTACCTGTACGTCGTCGTTCTCAAGACCCACAGCGATTTCAGACGTTTTGGCGTCCCCGAGCCGAACGAGGTCGCGAACGGCGAGCAGTCGGACGCGCCAATCGTTGTCGTCGAGATCCGCAATACCGTGCTCTTCAAGCAACCGATCGACCGTGAAGCTTGTCTCATCAACAGGGTGGAACTCGTGCGTCTGGATACGGTCGAGTACCGTCTCTACGGACAGTTCATTAGAGGAACTCGCTTCGGTGTCGTTCATACACCCACGAGGCGGCCGGACCAGAAAAGGATACGCGACGGCGAAACGGGATTGATCACTCAGAGAACTCAGACGCCGAGCGTCTCGGCCAGGTCGTAGAACGTCTCGATGGTAAGATCTGGGTCGGGACCGAACGGCTCCCACGGTGTCGATTTGCGATCAACCCAAGCGGCCTGCATGCCGGCATGCTGAGCCCCCATAACGTCGAACCAACCAGCCGTTACATGAACGATTTCGTCGATCGGCGTGCCGGTGCGGGCGGCCGCGTGGCGGTAAATCTCTGCGGCCGGTTTGAACGTCTTGACCTCGTCAGCGCTGATCGTGTCTTCGAGGATGCCACCGATGTCGGCGTGGTCGACCATCGACTCAAGCATCTCGGGATTGCCGTTCGAAACGACGTAGCAGTCGTATCCACCATCACGGAGCCGCTCGATTCCATCCCGGACGTCGTCGAACACATCGAGTTCGTGGTATACAGCGAGAATCTCATCTCGCTCCGAGGTAGAGATATCCACACCGGAAGCATCAAGCGCGTATTGGAGCGCATCCCGATTCATTTCGTAGAACGGTTGATACGCATCGATCGCGTTGGCGACGAACGTATATTCGAGTGAACGAGCCCGCCAGAGCTTCGAAACCGGTTGTGGATCCTCAACCCGGTCGGCGAGTGCTTTCTCCGCGGCGTCTACATCTACGAGGGTACTGTACGAATCGAAGGTGACTGTCGAAACTTGGGCGGAGTCGAATCCCATGTAACACCTACTGTGAGTCAATAGCATAACACTCCGGAAAGTGACAGTGGTGGTCGCGCTCAACCGCTCGAGGAACTGGGAGCAATAGCCGCCACTCGATACATTTTGAAAATATCTAGATTGGAGGCTAGGACGGTCGGGCCGTGGTTTCGTCGGGACTCGAGAGCCGATCCCGGTCGTGGGGTTGGTCGTAATCGAGCCCCGGGCCGATCGGCGTGATCTCCCCCTGGTAGTAGCCGTCGTCTTTGATGTGCTCCATCCGCACCGTCTCCGCGAAGCCCGGCGTCTGGTAGAGATCGCGCAGATACGGCCAGAGGTTGTCGTACTGGTGGAGATACTGCTTGTTACACTTGAATGCCGTGTGATAGCACTCGTCGAACCGAATCAGCGTCGGGAACAGTCGCACGTCGGCGAGCGTCAGCCGGTCGCCGGCGAGGTATCGCTGGTCGGCGAGGACCTCGTCCCAGTGATCCAGCGCGTCGAAGACGTCGCTGACGGCCTCGTCGTATGCCTCCTGTGCCTCCGCGAAGCCGGCCCGATAGACGCCGTTGTTGATCGAATCGTAGATCGAATCGATAATCCTGTCAATTTCGTCTTGGTAGCCTTCGGGATACAGCTCGCGCCCCTCGTCGCCGTAGTCAGCGAACTCGGTGGCGAACATCCGCATAATCTCGATGGATTCGTTGTTGACGATGGTCTCGTGCTCTCGGTCCCAGAGAACCGGCACGGTCACCCGACCGGTGTACTCGGTGTCGGCCGCGACGTACACGTCCCGGAGATATTCACACCCGTTGACCGTGTCGGGAGTGCAGCCGTCTTTCTCGGGGGTGAACTCCCAACCCTCGTCCTCGCGCCACGGGTCGACGATATCCATCGAGACGACGTCGGTCAACCCGGCGAGGCGGCGCGTGAGCGCGGCCCCGTGTGCCCACGGACAGTTCCGCGCGATGTAGAGGTGGTACCGCCCGGCCGCCGGCTGGAATGTGGTATCCTGGGCGTCCCGAATCCAATCACGAAACGAGGTTTCGGCCCTATCAAACGCGCCACTTTCGTCAGTATACGGTCCGATATCGGTCTTCCAGTCCCCGTCGACGAGCATATTCCTGCCCATAGGACGGTGGAGGGGCTTCTCGCATACAATCCTGCCGCCCAGTCGTGCTCAGCCAGCACAACCGATGACTTGTTCCGTTCCCACAGCAGTCAGATGAATTCGGAGTTCTGCGGACCGTTCGTGATGTGGACCTCGAACGGCTGTGTACTGACGTCGTCCTGTTCGACGAGGTGCCAGTAGGTCTCGGCCATTTCGTCGGGGTCGAGGAAGGTCTCATCCTCGCGGTCGGGGAATCGGTCACGAACGCCCGGCGCGTCGATCTGCCCGTCGATGACGACGTGCGCGACGTGAACTCCTTCGGGGCCAAACTCCTGGGCGATATCCATCGCCATCCCGCGGGCGGCGAACTTCGCGGCCGTGAAGCCGATTGCGCCGCCGAGGCTCCGCACCGCAGAAGTCGCACCTGTGAAAATGACCGCCCCGCCGCCCGTCTCGAGCATGTCGCCGACAGCTTCCTGCGAGCAGACGAACGCACCGCGCCCGTTGACCGCCCACGCCCGTTCGAATTCCTCGACGCTCACGTCCATGAGTCCCTTCCAGGAGGCGGCACTGGCGTGGTTCACGAGGATGTCGACCGCCCCGAATTCATCGCGCACCGCCTCGAACCCGTCTCGGATCTGATCGACGTCGGTCAGATCAGTCTGGACGGCCAGCCCCTTTCCGGCGTCCGGAAGATCCTCAGCGAGTTCGTCGATGTAGTCCGCCGAGCGAGCAAAGAGAGCGACCTGACATCCCTCGGCTGCGAACTTTCGTGCAAGTGATTCACCGAGTCCTGGACCGACACCTGCGATGACTGCTGTCCGGGTCATAGAACGATCTACGAACCGGACCGGCAAAGCCGTGGTGACGGACCGGTCACTGGTCAGTCGACAGCCGAGCACCGAATTCACCACTCTCACCCAGTTCGATGAGCGCGCGATTGAGGAGTTCTCGAACGACGAACTCCTCGTAGTGTTGCGTCTCGCAGTATTCACACGGCTTCATCTCCCGAGCAACGGCCTGGATCTCCTCGCCGTGTTCCGCAGCAAGTGCCTCTATCAGGCCGGCCAGTTCCTCGGTCGTCGTCTCCTGTGCCGAAGCAAGTAGCTCTCCACTGCGTTCCGGAAGATCGTACGAAAAGACTCGCGTATTCGACTTGTAGTACTTCCGCGTCCCGCCGCCAGCTTCCTCAAGTCGGGCGATCTCGACCATCCCCGCATCCTTCAGGACGTTCACGTGGTGGCGCACCGTCGTCTCGGCTTTCTCCTCGCCGCGACGATGCAGTTCGTCGTGAATCTCCTCGATCGTCAGTTCCTCGGCTGCGAGCATATCGAGGATCTTCGCCCGGACGTCGTTCTCCAGTGCCTTCGCTTTCTTCGGATCCGTTGTCACGACTTCGCGGATCGGCACGTCAGATTCGAGGAGCGCCATTCGTGTGAGGAGATAGGCGGACAACGACAGTAAGAGTAACGCCACTCACCCGACAATGGTATTAGATTTTCGAGACCGCTATAATATTCGTCGTAATGGTTATCCGCGTCCCACGATAACTAACAGCCACGATGGGAACGACACAGAAACAATTCAATGTCGGGGGGATGTCCTGCTCGTTCTGTGCGGAGAGCATCAAGAAGGCCTACAGCCGGACCGATGGCGTCGAGGACATCGACGTGAGTCTCGCCCACGAAGAGGTCCTCGTTCAATACGACGACGACCGTCTGAGCGAGATCGAGGTGAAGGACACACTCCGAGATCTCGGATACACCATCCGTGACCCGGACAAAGCGAAACGATACAAACAGCAGCAGGCCGAACTCGCCGACGGAAAGCGGCGACTGCTGCTCGCCGGCAGCGCGTCCATCGTCGTCGCTGCCTGATGGGGTGGATGATCCTCGTGATGGGACGCTTCGAGTCGGCATCCCTCGTGATGGATCTGGTGACGCTGGGGCTGGCGCTCGGGACGATGTTCGGGCCTGGCCGCTATATCAAAACAAAAGCCTTCCAGAGCCTCCGCCGGGGTATTTTCAACCAACACGTCCTTTTAGAGGCAGGCGCGTTCGCCGGGCTCCTCGGTGGATTGCTCGGCCTGTTTGTGTTCCCGAGCTTTCCAACGGTTCACTTCTTCGCCGTCTCCGTCTTTATTACCACCTACCACATCCTCTCCGAGTACACCAGCCTCATCGTGCGGACGCGCGCCTCTCAAGCCGTCCAGAGCCTACTTGACCTCCAGCCTGACACGGCACGCCGCATCAGTGATGACGGTGATGTCGAGGAAGTCCCGGTCGACGACCTCGACATCGGTGATCACGTCCGGGTCAAGCCTGGCGAGAATATCCCCGTCGATGGGACGGTCGTCGATGGTGAATCAACGGTCGACGAGTCAGTCGCCACCGGCGAGTCCATCCCCGAGGAGAAGGCCGCCGGCGACGCGGTGATCGGTGGCAGTGTCAACGAGACCGGGACGCTGCTCATCAAAGTAACTGCAACCGGGGAGGACGCGTTCCTAAACCAGGTCGCCCGCGAGATCGAGGAAGCTCGGGCAATGAAGCCCGGCATCATCCAGCTCGCCGACCGCGTGCTCAAGTATTTCGTCCCCGGTGTCTTGACGATCGCCGGGTTGTCGTTCCTCTTCTGGGTGGTTGCCCCACTCGCGTGGGGGGCAGCCCCCAACGTCCAGCGGGGGGCATTCGCGGCGCTGGCCGTTCTCGTCCTTGGTTATCCATGCGCGCTCGGGATGGCGACACCGCTGGCCCTGATCCGGGGCGGCGGGAAGGCCGCGAACCGTGGCATCCTGATGCGGTCGGGCGACGCATTCCAGGTCTTCCCCGACGTCGACCACATCGTGTTGGACAAGACCGGCACCATCACCGTCGGCGAACCCACCGTCAGTGAGGTCGTCGCGTTCGTTGCCGACGAGGTGGATGTACTCACCACTGCGGCCAGTGCGGAGGCGTTCTCCGAGCATCCTCTCGCTGATGCGATCCTCGAGTTCGCCACCGAGCAAGATGTCGAGTACGCTGACCCCGATGATTTCGACTCCGTGACTGGAAAGGGCGTCCAAGCGACCGTGGACGGCGACGACGTGCTAGTTGGCAAGCCGGGCTGGCTCGGCGACGAAGGGGTCGACCTCTCGGCAGCCCACGACGACATCGAGCAGCTCCAGCATCGCGGCCTCACCGTCGCCGGCGTCGTCCGTGGCGGCGAACTGGTCGGCCTGATCGGCATCGGTGACGCGGTCAAGAGCGACGCCGCCGAGACCATCCGGCGGATTCGCGACGCCGGCATCACGCCCGTGATGATCACCGGGGACAACGAGCGCACCGCGAACGCGGTCGCCGACGAGGTCGGCATCGACCGTGTTATGGCCGACGTGCTGCCCGACGAGAAACGCGAGGAGATCGGCCGCCTACAGGAAACCGGCCACCGCGTGGCGATGGTCGGCGACGGCATCAACGACGCCCCCGCACTCACGCAGGCGGATATCGGAATCGCCATCGGCGCCGGGACGGATATCGCCATCGAGTCAGCGGATATCGTCCTGATGGGCGACCGACTCGGCGGCGTGATGGACGCCTACGAGATCGGGCGGGAGAGCTATCGGAAGACCCGCCAGAATCTCGCGACGGCCTTCGCGTTCAACGGCGTCGGCGTCGCCGCCGCGACGACCGGACTCGTTCACCCCGTGTTCGCGATGCTCGCGATGGTACTGTCTGTCTCGGCCGTCCTCGCCAACAGCTTCGCTGGCCAGCTCCTCTCTGGCGAGGGCGTCAACACCGAGTTCGCACTCGAAGAACACACGGACGGCGACGTGAGAGACGGCCGGGCGGCAGCCGATTAGGCCACTACGTCGTACCCAGCCTGTTCAATTGCCGCGTTCACATCGTCATCGGAGACCCCATCCTCGATGACCACATCGACAGTATCCGCTTCGTGGTCAGCATCAACTCGAGTCACGCCATCGAGGTTTCGCAAGGCGGTCTCCACGTTCTGTTCGCACCCGTTGCACGACATCCCGGTCACGGAAAGCGTCTTTCGCTCCATATGTACCCGTACCCACTTGCGGGGAATGACCGTTACGGTAACCGTCGTATCGATTTTATCCTTATTAGAGGGGAGAGGATTTCGTACGGAGAGTTGTTTTTGTCAACCAATCTCTGTAGTTAACCAACAACCCACCAGTGAGTTCACCGATTGTTGGTTAACGAGAGCGGCCAGTTTTTCAACCCCCTGAATGGGCGCGGGGCGGCCAGCAGCGGCCTCGCCAACCCAGTCATGTCCCTCGAAATCAGTTCAAACGCCAGTACGGCTAGCGACATCACTGCCGCCAGAGAAGCCGATAGCGTGGCGTTCCTCCATCGGGCGCCGTACGCCCTGGATGCATACGAACTCGGATTCCTGCCTGGGTTCCGGGAGGACTGCGGGTATCAGCAAACCCAATTCAAGCAGCTGGACATCCCCGTCGGGATGCTCGACAACGACTTCCGGAATCCCGATCTGGATCGATACGTCGCCCGATTTTTCGAGCACGAACCCCACGTCGGCGTGATTGGTGATGCGTACGAGGTGGACGACGTCGACGAGTACGTGGCCGCCGCTCGTGAGATCCAGGCGAGCTATCCCGATGCAGAACTCGTCATCGTCCCGAAGTGCCGCGAGGTGATCGATGCGATTCCGAACGATATCGTGCTCGGCTACTCGCGGGGATACGCCGACCGATTGGCCCACGAGTTCACCGAACCGACCGACTGGCGTGGCCGTCGTGTCCACATCCTCGGTGGCAGCCCACCGAAACAGTGGGACGTCATCCAGCAGCTGACCCGACCGACCCTCACGGACGAGCCACCGGCCGACATCGTCGGCCTCGACTGGAACGGCCTCCATCGCGGGGCGCAGTTCGGTGAGTTCTGGACGGCGGATGGTTGGGACGACAGCGGTCGCGACACCGACCACGTCACGGTTCGCAAGACGGTCCGCCACAGTCTCGCCCGTCTCAAGGAATTCTGGCAGTCTCAAGGTGTTTGGCCCGAATCGACACCACAGGACGACTCCTTCGAGATCGAGTATGAGGGGCCATCGCCAGGGGATCTCGATGGTGCTGCGTGTACCGAATGCGAAGCCAACGTCTGGATGACTCAGCGCGGTCCATTCGTCGCCGAGTACGATACTGGGGCTCTCTGTGGCTACTGCAGCTACGACTGCTACTTCGCCCACCGCCATCGAAATAACCTTGAGGAAGTCGCCGGCGAGCAGAGCGTCTACCTCCCGCCGGCGTGACGCAGCGAGCTGTTTTTCGCGCCTCCAGAGAGGGCGAGGGCTCGATCCAGAGAGTCCTCAGAGATGGTGATTTTCCGTGAGTCAACAACAGCGTCCGAACGATGTCTCGATTGACGACATTCCAGTCGACGTATCGAACACCCAATCAGGCGAGGTCGATCCCGCTGAGGTACCCGAGGAGATCCGGTCGATCACTCGTGGACTCGCGAGCGAGCAGCCGCCGACGAATCCGCTCGTCGTCCTGAAGGCCGCCCGCTGGTGGTATATACATGGCAAGGGCGGAACCGATCCTGCGTTCCAGTGGGCCATCGAGTGGGCACGACACCTCGCGGCGGACACGCCGAGCGATGTCGACCAGTTCGACGCGTTCCTCGAGTATCTCGTCACGGTCGGCTTCGCTGACGAGAAGACAGCGCTTCGATAACCGATCCCCCATTCACACTGCGGGGTGTTTGACCGGGGGCTATCTCGAACAGAAACGAGTCTGACCGCAACCTGTTCAGATAGAAGAACATTCACTTAGAATTGGTAGCACACAACGTCTTCTCCACCACAGGTCGGACACGTTTCGGCGTCCTCGGAAAGGGTCGTTCCGCAGTGTCGGCACTCATACAGGGTAGACGGGCTGGACGTGCGAGTACCAACGACCCCGCGGAACGTTTCGACGAGACCCATTCTCTCGGTGATTGTGTCGCACTGGTTGTTAATCCCAGCGTCCGATAGCAACCCCGGTATAAACCCCGCAGTCGCGCCGTCGTTTATTGTGCGCCGCCGAGGGGTGCGGCGCGTCCTGACTCGGAGACGTCGTCGTACTCGATGTGATGCAATCCATGATGACAGCCAGTGAGTCGGGGGTCTCGTTCGAGGAGACTGACACCCGGCACGACGAGATGCACAGTACCATCGAAGACTGGATCGACGAGCTCGTCGCAGACATCGACGAGGCAAAAGCCAGCCAACAGTTCCAGGAGTGGCTCGATGTCCAGTCCCGATTCCACGATTACTCCCATCGCAACACCCTCTTGATCAAGCTCCAGTGTCCCGAGGCAACACGCGTAGCGGGCTACAATACGTGGCGGTCGGAGTTCGACCGGCACGTCCAAGAGGGCGAACAGGCGATCTGGATCTGGGCACCCATTATTACGAAGCAGTGCCCTGAGTGCGGGAACTCGCCGAGCTACCACGAGCAAAGCGACTGTGACTACAATGAGACACCGCCCGAGGAGTGGTCCAAAGGACTGGTTGGATTCAAACCAACGGCAGTCTTCGATGTGTCTCAAACCGAGGGCAAACCGCTCCCCGAGTTGGAAACCGAGGCCACAGGTAACGCCGACGACCTGGTGCCAGCGCTCCTTGATGCGGCAGCTACTCTCGATATCGACGTCCGTGTCGTCGACGCTGCTGATTGGGAGCATGGCGACGCGAAAGGCGTCTGCAAACACCGGAATCTCGACGAGTGCCAACCCGTCGTCGAAGCGAAAGCTCGCTCGAATCAGGCCGACCTCGCGGTGACGCTGATTCACGAGTACGCTCACGCACTGCTCCATTTCGATGTCGACGACGAACCCGAGCGTGCAAAACGCGAGATCGAAGCCGAAGCCGTTGCGTACATCGTCGGGCGATATTTCAACCTGGATACGAGCGGTTCAGCGTTCTATCTTGCCGCGTGGCAGGACGACGATGCGGAGAGCATTCAGGAGCGTCTCGGCCGGATCAGTTCGACCGCGCAGGAGATCATCGGGACGGTCGCCGAGAGCTGAACACGCCTTCTCCGACTGTTAACCAACGCCGGGAATGCTTTGTCCACACTGTTGGTTAATTCGTTCGGCGTCCGACCCTGCGTGTTTCGATCGGTAGTGTTCAGATTAGCTGATTCCATGCGAAGGCGAAGGTCTGGAGCCAGGTTTCGGCGGTCGTGGCGGCGGCGTGGCTGAAACAGTTCGAGAACTGTCTTGTTCGGCGTTTTACCTCACGAAAGACACGTTCAACGGCGTTGCGACGGCCGTGGGTTTCGTGGCGAAAGGTGAGGCCGAGGCGGTGGAGCGCGGCGTGGAGCCACGGACCGCGATCAACGAGGAACACGGCGTCCTCGACGTCGTGTTTCTCGCAGAGGTCGGCCAAGAACGACTGGGTGAGCGCAGTCGTTCGGGCCGGATACAGCTTGAGATGCAAGAATTCGTTCGTCTCCGGATCGACCGCCGCGTACAGCCAGAATTGCTGGTCGTCGAGTTGGATCACGGTTTCGTCGACCGCAACCTGATCCGGAGCTTTGCCGCCGCTGGGCTGTAAGTCGGCTTTCTGGACCCAGTTGTGCACGGTGGAGCGAGCCCGATCGACACCGAATTCATCTAAGACAGAGACAGTATCCGAAAGTGAAAGGCCGGCCGCGTGCAGCTCGATACTGAGCTTCATCAGCGGCTGCGGTGTCTCCTCTTTCTCCACAAAGTCTAACTCGATTCGGTTGCTAGGACCGTCGAGGCGGTCGATTTCGGGCATTGATCACACGAAATACGACCGCCTCGTCCTTCACTCCTAATCTGAACACCGCCGTTTCGATCGGTCCCAAGACATATCCATCGACAGTCGATATTATCGTTCAGAATCGATTCGGCGCTGCTGGTCACGAAGGAACTCAACGACGGCGTCGATATCCTGTTCGGGAACCGTTTGTTGTTCGAAGACTCCTTTGAATGCATCTGCGAAATCCTCCGACGTGAGGCGGTTGAGGACAGTCTCGATGCGACCAGCGAGCTTCTCGGACTCCCCGCGATGCAGATGAGTCGCGATCCGGTCGAAATCCGCGCCAGCAGCCAGCACCACCAGATCCCGAGAGTCTGCCTTGCGGCCACTGTGGAGTTTCACCGCGAACAGCAACTCCCGTTCCGGAATCCTGGCTGTTACCGGACGCCCGGTTCGCAGTTCCTCGGTGACAGAGTGCTGGGCTAGATAGCGATACGACCACTCAGCTTCCGTCTGGCGACAGCCCAGCGCATCCACCATCGCGTCGAACCGAACCGGATTCCCGATATCTTTCGTAAACCGGATAGTCCGGCCCTCGTAGAGCTCGTTTCGCTCGACATCGGCCGTTTTCTCGTAGCCGCGGTCGGTGAGAAGGTCGGTGTAGTCGTCGACCGCTTGGGCCGGAATGACGACGTCGACGTCCGTGGTGAAGCGTTGATTGAACGCCGCGATCGCCCACCCACCGACGAGCACGTACGGCAGGTTGCCGTCAATGACGGCCTCCAGAGTGTCCAGCAATTCGTCTTCGCGTTCACCGAGACTCATGCATTGAGACGCGGATCCTCGTGGGACGCGTCGATATCGCGGTCATATTCATCGGCGATCATCTCCAACGCCGGCTCGTAGTTCACCCGGTACTCCAACATGTGCTCGATTGCCTCATCCAACGGAATGACCGGATTGCCGTCGACCCACTCGCGAGTGATCTCCCCACTCGTCGGGAACAACACGTACGAGACGGTCGCCTCGTAGTCGGTCGCATCCGGCCGCTCTTCGATCCGACTCGGAATCCCGAACTCATCAAAGAACGCCGTCCACTGTTCGACATCCCGGTCGGCGACCTGGATGAAGATCGGATAGTCGTCGTGGCCGCGGGCGATCTGATAGCCGCCGTGGGTCCAGACGTAGACGCCGTCGATTTTCGTGTACGCAAAGGGCATCCCAGCGAAGTTCGGAATGACGTAGCCGTCGTCGATCGAGGGAGGAACCGAGCGGGAAATAGCGGCGACGAGATCGTAGTAGCGATCCCTGACAGCGTAATTCTCGATGTAGACGCCGTCCTCGCGCCGGATGAAGCCTGCGTCCTCCAACCGCTCGATCCAGTCGTAGACCCAGGAGTAGGAGCCGTCGATCTTCTGGGCGATTCGACGGATCGAGTCGCCCGGCTGGGCCGCAACCATGATCTTCGCCGCGGTCTCGTCGACGTACTCCATCATCGCTAGTTATCGGTATCGCATCTAACGGTATTAGTCTTGTCCCCTGTATTCCCTATAGAATTATCGCTATACAGATATACCGTCCGCGGCTCCGGCAGTCCGATCCGGCTCAGCATTCGAACAGAGATGGAGCAACCACTAGAGAAGACGACTGACCGCTGTTCGTTGGTTACGTTTATTTGCGCCCGCCGAGGGGCGGAGGCGCACTCCCGTCTTCACCGACCCATGACCAACCGATATCTAACGACCGTCCTCGACGAGGCGGAACGAGTCGCAGAGTACCACGAGCAGGTCGCCCAGTCTACCGACCACCCAGAACACGAGTATCTTCGGTACGCCGTCCTTCGGCTCCTCGAAGGCGAGGCTGACGAGATCTCGGTGGACGTGTCGCAGATCGACGGTGTGACCGTCGGCTACGGAGAGGACGAGGCGATGTACGAGAGCTGGGGCGACGACGTCGAGTGGTGGGAGATGATTCCGCCGCAGGCGGAGTGTACCCGCTTCCGGGTGTTCTATCCCAGTGAGTACGAGGCCATTCCCCGGATCATCGTCAACATGATGGCAGCACTCGGGGCATGGCGTGTCTGGACCGGGAGCGCAGCCGCCTGCGGCTCCTACGACCATCGCGAGCGTCGCGAAGTCCACTATCTGTGGCCGGAGGGGCACCCGGTCGAGACCCTGCTTGCGAATCGGCTCCACGGTCCCGAAGCTGCGGTTGCCCCAGACGGCGGCCGGACCGGCGACGTGCTCGATCGGATGGTCGTCACGGAGCACTCAACCCAATACGACGATCTCGAGCCGCGAACCAGACGTGCCGTCGACGAAGCGATGGCCGTCTCGCTGCTCGAAAAGGGTGGCCGGTACGAGGTCCGATCAGCGTCCGGTAACTGGTACGAAGTCGACGTGATCAGCGAGTCGTGTACCTGTCCAGACTGGCGGAAGCATACGCCCGAAGGCGGCTGTAAACACCTCCGGCGAGTCGATCACGAGATCAAACAGGGACAGGTCCCACGACCTGATGGGCGCCTCCCTTCGAACTCGTAGAATCATCCGGAGTTCGGAGTCCTCGGGTGGGCTGTAACATCAGACGAAACTCATTGATGGAGAGTTTCGAATTATGTTACAGCTGTTGGAAGACCGGTGAGAGCCGTTGGTAGCGGTTTAACCAACAAAACTTGGTCTTTTCAGTTCTAATGCGACTCATCAAGCTCGAACCCAGCCCATCTGACAAAGGACTTGAGGAGTTCCGGACGGTCTTGCACTGCTCGGAGCGACTGATCGAGTCGCGCTTTTAGCGCGGCGAGATCAGTGGGTACGTAATTCGCAAGATCGTCGTATTTCACCGACTTCCAGACCTGCTCAACGGGGTTGAAGTCTGGCGCGTATGTCGGAAGGAACTGGATGTCGATGGCGACCTTGGGAGCCATCGGCCATCCAGGTGTCGTCATCATCCTTGCTGTCGGTTTGTGTGCCGGATAATTGTCCCAGATGAGGATACAGTCTTGTCCTCGTTGGTTGAATAAATCGCGGAGCAAGAACGCCATTTTCTCGCTGTCGACGCTTTTCTCAGAGAGCCAATAATCCAAGGCGGTCGCGCCAGTTTTCGGCGCGACCGTCAAGGCTGCAATCGCACGTATACTTTGCCAGCTACCCGAATTCCGGTGGATCGGTGTGTTCCCACGCGGTGCCCACGTTCGCCGAACTGTCGACTGCATTCGGACGGTACTCTCGTCGAGAAACACGAGCGCAAGATCATTCACTCGCGCTTTTTTTCAAGTGTCGGAATCGTCTGTTGTTTCCAGCGACGAACCGCATTCGCGTCGCGCTTGATCGCGCGACGCTCAGGCTTCTGGCAACTCCAGCCCATTTTCTGAAGATACCGCCAGACGGTTGTTTGGCCGACAGAGACGCCGAATTCTTGTTCAATCACCACCGCGATGCGTTTGAGCGTCCAGAGATCAGTATCGAACCCGTGGGCTTGCGGCCCCTCTTCGAGGAGGGCCGCAAGCGCCACTAACTGTTCGTCCGATAACTTGGTCGATGGGCCGCCTTTGACCGGTTTTGAGGTGAGGCCAGCGTCGCCACCGGCTTCGTAGGCGTCTCTCCAGCGATAAACCGAACTAGGCCAGACGTCAACGACTTGTGCAACCTCGGAGACGCTGTGACCTAGCCGAAGCAAGGCGACGGCAAGCCGTCGCCGAGCTTCTAACTCTGTTTGGCTCCCAACTGGGCGTGTCACAACGCTAGAAATACGCTCTCAGAGGATATCTCGCTTTCTCGCCCGGAAAGACCAAACAATGCTCCTTGCGTCTGTGTTGGTTAATACAGATCGGCCCATGTCCTACGAGCCACCGACGCCCCCAGCGGACCTGCCCACCGACGTCATCGACACACTCAACGACTATTCACCCGAGCTGCTCCGAGACGTTGCCCACTATGCCGAGGACCTCGCCGAGCATCGCGAGCGCGAGGCCCGCCTTGCCGAAGCGAAGGAGGAAGACGAGATCGACGAGCGACCCGATGACCTCCCGGATGATGTCCCGACGAAGGCGACGATCACGATCAAGGAGATCAACGACAACCGCTACTACTACTGGCAGTGGCGGGAAGGAGATCGCGTCACGTCAAAGTACAAATCCCCAGTGAATCCGGACGAGTAGACGAACTCGTACCTCAGTCGGATGGCCAGTTGTTCGGGGAGACACCCCGTCTGCGAAGTAAAAGACGGACGCTGTTAGCGCTCGGGTCGCGGAGCGGTCTCGTATCGTTTGATGTCGTCGGTCTTCTCCACTCGGTCGTAGATCTCTTGGAGCGTGTCTTGCGCTCGGAGGAGCTTGTGTTCCTCGAGGAACTGCCGTCCACTCTCACGGATTCCGTAGAACTTGTACGGGAGGTCGTTCTGCCGGCGGTCCTCGGGCAGGAGTACTTCCTCGACGATGCCGGCGTCGACGAGCTGCTGGAGGTGCTGACGAATCGTCGTCTGGCTCTTGCTCGGGTTGACATAGTCGAGTTCCTTCAGCGTCGGCAGTTCCGCCGGATGGCCGAGGATGTCCTGGAGGAGCGAGAACCGCGTATCCTGGGTGACGACGTTGAGCCGCTCCCGAACGGACTCTAGGTCGCTTGGCGTGTGGTCGGAGGTACTCATTACTTCTCTGTTCGTGTAGTGCGTGCAAAAGCGTTTCGCTCAAATACGAATCGGTCTATGGCGATACGGTGGCCGATGAGGTCGCCACATTGAAGCAGGGTACGGGAGAATGCCTGGCTAGATGAGTGAGGATCCGGTCACTGTCGACGAACTCGCCGAGAAAGCCGACGAGTATCTGCACGAGGCCTCACTCACGCCAGAAGAGTACGAAGCGCTGAAACAGAGTGTTGCGGAGCTCACGCCGATTTTCTCAGCTGAGAATTCGTATTTCGTTCTCGGCAGCTACGGGAAACCCGAGATACGTCGTCTCCAGCTCGTGAAAGATCGCCTCAACCGGCAGCCCGGTGCGTACGCGTTCCTGATGGTCGACATCCGGAGCGAGTGGACGAACACCTACCTCAAGTTCCGGCTGCTCGCTGATTACACCGACGTCATCGTGGGCGTCGCCGAACACGCCCAAGGCGGCTTCCTCGTCGAACAGGGCTACTTCACGGCCCTTGAGGAGTACTTCGCGAAGACGCACGTGTTCAAACGCGAGTACAACACGGCAGATGCGGACGCGGTCGATACAAACGTCGACGTCGAGAATCCCTACAGCGGAATGCAGACCGCGATCTTCGAGATGCTCGACGATGCTGGGCGTCTCTACCGGTGGGCGACTGAAAACGACCTCGTCGAGTGTACCGAGGCTCTCGTGAGTGATCAGGAATACCCGTAGACAGAGACGAATCGGTAACTCACACCCCCGACGTTTCTGTCGTTGCTCCATGAAATCCTGTTCACCGAAGGCCCAGACAACGAATGAACTCGAAGAGGAAGACACGCCCCGTTTTCGAGTAGTAAGTGCGGGGAGAATCCGTGCAAGATTAGATCTTCGAACCACTAATCCCCACGGGATAAGTAGTCCACTGGAGAGCGATTACAAATGCTCGTAAATGAAATTTTGTTTAGATTTCGTCAGACACTCCACTATTGCCAGTAAAATCGGAGGAGAAGACGCTATTAGATGAAATTGGCAACGGTGGTCCCGGTAGTAACTTGTAGGATTGATTGGAACAAGAGAGTTACTGGCAACACCGGAGAGGGTACTGGAGAAACTGGCACTAACGGTTGAGTGGTTACTGGCAAAAGTGGAGAGGGTATTGGCAGTACTGGTGTTGGCGGTCCGAAGTCACTCCAGAACCCGATGCCGCTTCGCGGTTTCACGAATGTCGTCGAGCTCTCCGAGTTCACTTTCGAGTGCATCAAGGGCCGACGACAGCGAGACATCGAGTTCGTATTCGTTGTAGTTCCCACGTCCACTCGACGAGTCGACCAACCGTAAGATCCCGTGGAGGCTCAAATCCGACAAGTGGTCGTGTACACGCCTGCGTTTCAGCGGTTCACTGCCATGATTTCGAAGAACTGCTTGATACCGCTCATAGATCAGTTTCGTCCGTTCAGGCGTTTCACCTTCTGCTGCTAGCTGGCAGACAGTCAGCAGCACATACTGCCCCTGCCGGGTCAACGAATGCATCCCTTCGACCACCTGTTGTCGCTGGATCTGATGTTCGCCCTCCCGGACGTGCTCTTCGGTGATTTTCGCCTCTCCACCGGCCATCGCATCGTTTTCGGCGATATCAGCTGCTTTCCGGAGTAAACGTAGCGCCTGTCGAGCGGATCCCGAGTCCTGTGCAGAGAACGCTGCGCACAACGGAATTACATCCGACTCGAGGACATCGTCGTAGAGCGCGATGTCGGCTCGTTGCTGGAGAATATTCTGCAGTTCATTCGCGTCGTACGGAGGGAACAAGATCTCCTCTTCGCAGAGAGTGTCCTTGACTTTCGGAGAGAGGTTTTCTCGGAACTTGAAGTCGTTCGAGATGCCGACCACACCGATTTTCACATCGAGATCCAATTGCGAGCGTGCTCGTGGAAGCTCGTACAGAATATCGTCATCCGAGCCGATGTTATCGATCTCGTCCAGGACCACGAGAATAGTCCCACCGATCGACTCGAGGTCGTTGTAGAGTTCGTTGAAGATGCGTTTTTGTTGATACCCGGTTTCGCTCATGGGTTCGCGCGTCGACGAGACCGTGGTGAGGGGGTGAGAAGGAGAGCGAATTTCGTTCACGAGATTGACTGCTACCTGATAGGACGTGGTGCAGCCGGTACAGTTGAGTTCGATAACGTTGAGATCGACGTCGTCGTACTCTTCGGCGGATTCCTGCAGCTCCTCGAGAAGATCGTGCGTCGCAGCTGTCTTCCCGACGCCGGTAACACCGTAGAGAAAGACGTTGTTCGGTTGCCAGCCTGAATGACGGGACGGAGAGCGGCGGCATATTCGTCGAGTTCTTCGTCCCGCTCCTCGAGTGTCTCTGGCTGGTAATCATCCCGGAGGACGTCTTTGTCCTGGATGATGAACGATTCTCGATTGAATCGGCCCATAGGCGGACTCAAGACCAAGAACCATCATAAAACCATGGGTTCCAGTATCACCACTAACCCACCACTCGAACCAGTTATGCCAGTATTGCATCCGCTTATAAAACACACACACTCCACTATTGCCAGTGAACCTTCGCAACAACTGGAGGGGGTCAACGACCCGCTCTCTAGTAAGCGATACTCTTAATACAAAGTACGTAAAACCAAACCCGCACTAGCGAAAACTCAACTAACTGTAGTTGGTTTAGATTACAGTAACTAGACTAGAGGCGTGACAGTTACTGTCCTCCCGCCCATTCTCTCCTCGTTACTGGCAATGGTGGAGTGAGAGAGGTACTTAAACGACGGCATTATTGGCAATACTGGCAACACCGGTCGCCTTCTCCCTGTTACCATCGTTGCCTTCCCGGTATTCCAGTCGAAATCTTCCCTTCCGGATACCAATCGAGGACTGTGGGAGCCACACGCCTTTCCACATACTGGATCGACTCACCCTGATCCTCTGTCCCTCATCGAGTTCAAAGTCCAATCAATGCAGATCACCTTTAACCAACAACCCTCATCAACAGTTGGTCTGTTGGTTAACCCACTCGTGACCGATGATCGACTTGAGCTCAACACTTGTCAGTAGAATCTTGAGGGAACAGGGAAACTATGATAACACCTCAACAACCACTCCTCAAACACTTCGAAAATCTCGGTTCCTTCCATGTCTAAGCAAACAGAAACACCGCCATCCGCCCTCTCAGACGGCGACTTCGTCAACCGCGTCATCACGGAATACCTAGATCTCTACGACGAGATCAAAGACGGTGACCGTGCCGAACACGATCTCATGCCGCGCGTCGTCGATCACCTCTTCATTGGTGCGCTCGGTTGGGCCAAGAAAGACTACACCCAGGAAGACGACTGGAACGATGTTCGATTCTACGACGAAGACAGACACCCTGCAATCATCGTTGAGGGAAAACGACGCGACGTAGATGTCGAGCAAGGAATCGAGCAGGTATTCCGGTACGCCTCTGAAACGCCGTACGCCGAATATCTAATCTCCACTAACGTAGACGAGTTCATTCTGTACGAGCGAACCGACAATAGCCGCGCCGACACCGCCACTCATCATGGAGTCTCGGCCCGGAAGGTCGCCAACATCAACTTCGAAGCGATTCGGAATCTCGAACGAGGCGGGTCACTGGCGGATGAGTTGAGTGCTGCCCAAACCCAAGAGATTTCTCAGCTACGCCGGTTACAAAAGGGGTTGGTCACGCGGGAGGAGCGCTACGACGATTTCTCAGTCGCTCACCCCCAGGATGTCGCGAGCGATGAGGGCTTCCAGAACCTCCTTACTGCACTCTCAACGTGTCTGGAAGACCATTTGCTGCCGTACACGCTCAACGCGTTCGACTACTTCATGGATCGATACGAAGAGTACGACCGCGAATCTAGCGATCTTGAACGTCAGATTGAGCGCCTGAAGGACAGCGGGCACGACGACAGTGAAATCGCGGACCTTGAGAACCAACTCGCCGACCTGCGTGAAGAGTACGACATTTACGCGCAGTTCTACGAGGATTACCGGACGTGGGTCCGTCTGTCGAATCGACAAGACAATGACAATGACGAGAACAAGGACGTATTCTGCCGAGAATCAGTATATGTCCAGCTAAACAAGGTCTTGCTGATTCGGATTGCAGAAGACAAAGACCTCGTCAACCGGATGATTAGCGATGGTGGTGTTGAGGACTATTTCGCGTTCTGGGAGGACTTCACCAGGTACGTCGACCGCACCTACATCGACCTGTTCCAAATCGCTTCTGAAGAGATGGGAGAAGTGTACGACCGGCTCTACTCACGTCGAATTTTCGATTGGGAAATCCGAGACACCACCAACCCCGAGCTCGATGAGGTGATTCAGCGCACGTTGTGGCATCTGAACCACTTCGAGTTCTCCAGCGTAGACCGGGACGTTCTCGGCCACCTCTACCAAGAGCACCTTCCACCAGAAGAACGAAGATGCTCGGGGAGTTCTACACCCCAACCGCAATCGTAGACCTCATCTTGGACAGCGTCGGGTACACCGCTGACAATCAGATCGAAACGGATGAGTACGATTTGCTGGACCCTGCGTGTGGGTCCGGGACGTTCTTGGTGCGGGCAGCAAACCGCCTGTTGGACCGGTTAGACCGGAAGGGAGTACCGCCTGAGGACGCCCTCGAAATTGTTCGCAACCGACTGCATGGGTTTGACCTGAATCCGTTCGCATGCCATATCGCGGAGATGAACCTGCTGTTCCAGGTGATTGATTTGTACCGGGATGTCAAGGAGGAGAACCCGGATTATACGCTGGGCAGGTTCCATATCTATCAGACTGACTCATTGCGGTCTGAGGAGGTGCAGGGAAGTCTGACCGCGCATCACAGTAGCGAGGTGCAGCGTCAGTACCGTGAAGAGCGCCAGCAGGCCAACCAGATGAAATCTCGGGAGGATTACGGTGTTGTCGTCGGGAATCCGCCGTACGTCCGTATTCAGAACATCCCGGATGGTCCAGCCAAGGATGACTACGATGACTACAGCACTGCGCACTACAATTATGACATCTACGTGTTGTTCATGGAGCGCGCAGCCGGGTGGCTTTCCGATGACGGCACGCTCGGGTTCATCACCAGCAACAAGTTCATTCGCAATCGATACGGAGAGAAACTCCGGCAGTTCATCATTCAGAACTACCAACCCAGAGAGCTCATCAACTTCGGTGATATCAGCGTCTTCGAAGGCATTCAGGCGTATCCACTCATCTTCATCGCCGACCGCATCAACAAGGACACTAGAGCACGTTCCCCTGATGAATTCACACCAGAGGAGTACGCATTCACCTATGGTCAGGTGACTGAGGCTCTCCCGGAAATCAAGCAAACTGCGGTCGCTTCCGAAGCGACCGACAGTGAGAGTGGGTTGGAGACGGAGCCTGAGATCGCTGCCGAAGATCAACTCAGAGACCTCATTCGGCGGTATCTCCCCGATACGCCTGGTGGCGAGCCGCCAAGACCCAATAGTACAGAGGCTGTGTCTGAGGAGGTTGAGGAGGCTGTTGAAAAGCAAGAGACGCCTCCGATTCAGGTGTACCCGGTCAGGTCTGAACTGATAGCTGGGGACGAGTGGAAGTTCATCCCGACGGACGAGCACGACGTAATCCATCAGATGGATGAGGGTGCGAAAGAGTTCCAGAACTTCTCTGGTGATCGGATTGCAAAGAACGGGGTGCAGACTGGTGCAAACGACATTTTCCTTGTTGATTCAACCACCATCAGGAAGTACGGAATCGAGGACGAGATCTACAAGCCGTTTGTCGCCGGAGAGGATGTACAGCGCTGGCATTCCGATGCCAAAGAGGATGAGTACTTGCTGTACACAACGCCGGAGATGAATCTCGACAACTACCCCGGCACGAGGGAATACCTCAAGGACAACCGTGAGGAGTTGGAGGATCGGTACACGGTGAAGCAGGGGAAGAAGTGGTATCAGCTGGCGCGACACCGTCCTGGAACGTTCGACAA
This sequence comes from Haloferax sp. ATB1, assembly GCF_000730175.1. NCBI lineage: Archaea > Methanobacteriati > Methanobacteriota > Halobacteria > Halobacteriales > Haloferacaceae > Haloferax > Haloferax sp. ATB1. The sequence goes on from NZ_JPES01000004.1 coordinate 89,087, forward strand.
TGAGAAGGTGGTGACGCCGGACATTTGCTACTACAGCAACTTTTGGTTCGACGAGTCTGCGGACATGTACGCGCTCAACACCACTTACTGTCTCGTGCTCGAGGCCGTTGACGGGTACTACTTGGCGGGCGTGCTGAACTCGGATGCCGTCCAGTTCTATCTTCGCCGATCGGCCCCGAAGTATGGGAACAACTACATGCGGTACCAGCGCGATTACATCTTCGGACTCCCTATCCCCGATCCACGCGGAAAACGACGATACGGTCGTTGACGAAGTGATCTCTCTGTCGAAGAGTCTGCATGAGATTGCTGAGAGCTACCAAGAGGCGAAGGCTCGGGTGTCGTCGCCGGAGGAGATTCTGAACGGGTATGACGTGGGTTCGCTGTCGTTCGCGGCGTACATTCAGAGTCTGGGGTTGGGTGATGAGGATGGTGAGGTGTCGCCCTCGCAGAATGGAACGGAAGTAAGGGTGAACGTGCAATCGTCGGTGGAGTTTGTGTCGGATGAGACTGCGGAGGCGTTCACGACTTTGGTTCGTGAGATGGATGTAGAGACAGTCGGGGAACTAGAGGATCTTGAGTTGCCGACGAGTGCTGATGGGCTGCTGGCAGCCGCTGAAGCGTACGAAGAGTCGCAGTCTGTCGTGGAGTCGACGCCCGATCAGGCTAGGGAATTGGAGGCAGAGTTGAACGAGCAGGTGTACTCACTGTACAGCCTGAACACTGAGGCACGAGAGTTAGTAGATAAACGCGTTGATAAGCCGGAGAATCCGTTAGAGGCCAAGGTACGAGAGTAATCTCTATGCACCGCTTCACGACGGGCGATCTCGTTCGGATTGATATTCCAGATCAGGACGATACGGACTTCGAACGACTCCATGGCCAGGAAGGAGTCGTTGTTGCTGTGTTGGAGGATGACGCTGGATTAGAAACAGATGACGACCGCGATAACGTACTCTACAGAGTTGAACTATCCGAGAGCGGGGAGCGCGTCGACGTTCGTTGGCGAGATCTACGCCCCCGATAATTCACTTACCGACCGAGTGTGCGTGCGTCACACATATACATTCATAATCCCGCAATCATGATTCAGTTATATATTCACGCATGGCAACCCCAGAAAACCCTCTCACCCAGTCAGCAACCTATTCTGGGAAAGTCTACCGCCTCACCAAAACCCAAGGGAAACTTGACCTCCCAACCCTCCAAGACCAACTCAGTAACAAAACAATCCATCTCGACACACCATCGGAATACCAAGAAGACGAGGATCTCATCAAACCCGACGTCTTCACAGAGAATGGAAAAATCAAGATCATAACCACCATTGAAGATGTTGAACTCACCGAGAACAGTGCCATGAGGGCTCTCTCTGGGAATATTGTTCTTGATGAGACGGGGGCTGTGGTGTTCCGAGAGAAACGAGTATTAGTATTGGATACCGAATCCGTCCGGTTCGTCGTATTTGAGGATGGCGAATGCTACTACATGGTGTTGATTGCGGGGCGAAATCTCGTCGAGAACGTCTTGCACATCATCGCCGAGGAGCTGGAGGAGCTGGACCTTTCGCTAACAGAAATCACACTTACGTCTGATGACATCGACCACATTGCGGACCAACTGGCCGAAGAACTACTTAATACCACCTTCCAAGACTACCCTCAGTCGTCGATCAACAAGAAGTACATCTCTGGGCGTGGGTACCAAACAGAACCTGAGTATCAGGAAGAGAAACGGCGTGGGTCGGTCCGGACGCACATGATGGCCACAGAGGAGATAGGGAAAGGAGAGAAGGTCATCAGTATCTCCGAGGACGCCCTCGTTCGCAGTTACTCCAAACTCGAGCTCCAGACGTACCTGATCATGATCAAGGAGTACATCCTGCCCCACATCAGCACGCAGGCAACGGTGACTGATTTCAACAGATCGGATACGCAGTCGACAGTAACCGACTTCAGTAATTGAGACATAGCAAGTAGATGATGCCATTCCCCGGACAACAATCGTTGCTTGAACTTGTCGGGGATCTCTCTCTGATTGCGGTTAGTCTGTTCGTGGCAAAGGCAGTGATGAATGCGATTTTCGCTCGAGTAATTGGGGACCGTCTCATTGATCGGTGGGTGTCGCAGCTGAAGAAACGAGTGAAGGCGTATCAGACCCGATTCAAGAAAATCAAGGCTGATCTGGAGTTCACTGCGTACCTCAACTCCGATCGGTCAGTGGGGGATTCGCGTCAAGAAATTGAGTCGGCGGTCCGGAGTAGTATTGCTCGCAGTAAGGGTGGTGCAGAGGTCGAGGAGTTCCACTGGCTGGATGAGGGTACCGCTGAAGTGACTCTCTCTTATCTCAACAACGACCCGTTCACAGTCACTTTAGATTTGATTCAGGAGAATCACTCATTCGACGATTCTAACGTGAATACCGTCTCGGATGCCGAACTTGGTAGCATTGGTGTGACGGTCCGCTTCGAATTTGATTTCCACAATCTCAAAGGCGTGCTCATCGATATCGGCACGTTCTCGCAGTTTCTCCGAGAGGGGCTGCAGCAAGAGTTCAATGTCAGGAACGTCACGGAAAGCCGGTTCACGGTAGGGACTCTAGAAAACGATCTTACCTTAGATGAGTGGATTCAGGAGCGCCGATTTGAGGCGAGTTTGTTGCTGAAGGATGAGCGCGGGGAACGATCCATCGAATTCCACGGGAATCAGGCAGTTATAACGGCGCCATACCCAGAAGTAGACGATCAGACAGCGGAGTATATTCGACTCACACTACTCAATTATTACCTGTGAGATGCGGGGAGTTGAATACTGAGACGATTTAGCCGCCGTCGAGGACATACTAGTGGCCGCCCTTAGTGAGTGCCTCAAGGTGTCCGATATGCACTACTCCGATCGCCGAAACTCATGATTGACCCGTTCAGCCTCCCGGTAAGCGACGCCGAGGTCGAGGTCGTCGTACATGCGGTCGAACATCGCGAGTGCCGACTCGAAGGTAGCGTAGTGGTCGCGCATGTACTCAATCGTATCTTCGCGGGGGATGACTGGATAGCCTTCCACGTCCTCGATTTCGAGCGATGGGTGCGGATCGACGACGATCTGGAGTGGCCCATCCAGTTCGTCTCTGGGCTGGCGCTCGAAGTCGGTTGGCAGCCCGAACGATTCGAAGAACGTTTCCCAGGCGTCGACGTCCTGCTCGCGAACAGCGATGAACAGCGGATAGTCGTCGGGTTCCCGACCAACTTGGTAGCCGCCTTGGGTCCACATGTAGACGGCGTCGATCCGTGTGAACGCGAACGGCCAGTCACCGAACTGTGGGACGACGTAAGCATCTTCGATCGAGGGAGGACTGACGACGGCGCTGGCAGCGACGAGCTCGCGTGCGGCGTCTCTCACGCGTTCGTCGACGACTGAGAGGCCGTCGTCATAGCTGACGTAGCCTGCGTCTTCGAGCCGATTGACGGTCTGTCTGACCGTCTCGTAGGGTGTGTGAAGGTGCTGGGCGACGCGGCGGATGGAGTCGCCACTCTCGATGGCGAGGAGGACCTGGGCCGCCGTGTCGTCGAGAACTTCGTACATCTGATGATTACCAATAATCCGGTAACAGTTAAGATGCTTACTTGACTGCGTGTTATGGAGATCCCTCTCAGTTCTGCTGATGGAACTCGTGCCTCAAGACAGTAGAACCTATTTCACCCGAGCGTACCGAACCCCTCGTCCCGCATCAAGTCAGCAACCTGTTCGGGATTGTGAAATGCCGCGAGGAGGGCGAACTCACGGGCATCTGTTTTTGAGATCTCGTTCGTTTCGAGGTGTTCGGCGAGTTCATTCCGGAATTTGGCTTCTTGGTCGGCTACTTTGTCTCGAACATGGATTTCGAGACGTGTGTCGCGTTCGTCGCCAACATTACTCCGCCGGACGAAGTACGGATACTTCTCCGCTCCGGAGTCGGAGGCTGCTGGCTCTCCCGTCGACAGCCGATCCGATCCCGATTCGCTCGATGTACTTGTTGTCTCAGACGGTTTGCTGTCCGACGATGCAGATGGGGGATCATCCGGTGATGTCGGACTCTGTATCTTCGGCCCGCCCATCTCGAGTTTTTGTGGATTCAGCGGCCGTTTCCGCTTCCTCATCTTTCTCATCGTCACCACCGAAATCGAGATTTCCGGAGCCGGATTTGAAGTTGCTCATACGGTTGTCGCCTCCGTCGTATCGTCTTTTTCAAGATTGATTGTCCTCTTCTTGTGATCCTGAATATCGAGTTCCAGTACGGGGTCCACGTCAGCACCGAACGTGTCGGTCGCAATGAACCAGGCGAGTTCGTACAATTTCCCCAGCGTCTCGATTTCCCTGTCACGCACTCGTCGCTGACCGGGTTCACTCACCATCTCACCGTCTTTTTCAAAGGTCTTCCACCGTTCTTCGACAACCTTGAATGCCGATCCTCTGGCTTCCCACATCGCGTCCATGAGGCTTTCCCGATTCCCAATAGTGACCGGTGTGGCGAATGCCTCCGTGTTCTCGAACTGTTGCTGGTATTGCTGGTGAGCGTTCGTTTGGCCCACTCCAGAAGGGACGACACAGGACAGCCCGATTTCGATATCGAGCTGGTTCTCCATGTTTCCGACGAGCTCCTCGAGTCCTTCTAAGCTCAGATTTCCTTTCCCAGCTGGTTTGACGGGTGCGACAAGCGTTCGGAGTGCGAATATCGCATTATAGAGCAAGTCCTCTGCCCGAGCGTTCGGATCGATGAGGATGGCATCGTATTCTTCCTGCAGTTTCTGTTCATTCCAGAGGAGTTTGTACAGGAGTTCAAATCGAGGGTATTCTTCGCGACTCATGTTCTGCATCCCCGTTTCGTAGGAAATCTTCTGCTCCAGATTTGACGTAAAGTCGCCAAGCATATCGTGGCTCGGAATGATATCGACGCCTTCTGCTGTTGTTTCGATCAACTTGTGAAAGTCACCATCAGGCATATCGAGAATGTGCTTGACTAGATTGTCGGCGTCTGGATCGCTTCGGCGCTCGCCGACGTTGAACAGGCTAGTCAGGTTACCCTCTTGTGGATCAAGATCAAGCACGAGCGTATTTAGCCCCATCCGCTCCAGCGCGACTGCGATATTGGCCGTCATGGTCGTCTTGTACGTCCCACCTGATTCTGAGTAGACTACGGCCGTGATCATATGTCTCGGATATCACCTCCTGTCGCATAAATCTGTGTCAGACGTTCGTGCCGGTAATCTGTACCGAGTATCTGTTACAGACATCTGTAATGTATATCTGGGGTGGGGTTGTGACGTGGTTT